>NZ_AKVH01000089.1:0-94530 GCF_000278565.1 Pseudomonas sp. Ag1 | reverse complement strand
TGGTGGGGCAAAGACCTTTTGGTTACTTTTGGGGCGTTTGCCAAAAGTGACCCGCTGTAAGAGCGGAACCATAAGCCGCCGTTACCGCAGCAACGGATATGTACTCGATCAACCAACCAACCAACCCAAAACCCAAGCCCAAATAAAAGGCCTCGAACTAGCGAGGCCTTTTATTTGGGCTTCAATCTCTTCAACTCTGTGGCCTCATCCCTTGGGACATCCCAAACATGAACAACAACAACTCATGATCAGGCTTGGCCGCGACACCGACCTTGGCGATCCGCGGCATCGGGCATTGCTGCCCGACACCCTGCACCGCACTGAGAACTTGTGTCCGGGGCTGCTCCCAGGCAGCCAGGGCCAGGGCAGCTATGCCCAAAGCCCCCAACAGAAACAAACCTCGTGCAATTTCTAGCTTCATTACGTTAAACCCTTGATAGCGCTGCCAAACGCCGTCTCGTAAAAGTAGCTCAGTTTTTGCCAGTCCGTAGCATTCCACGACGAATGGCGGCGCAACTGCAACATGTCATGCCGGGCCGCCCGCAAAGCGGTCAAGCGCTGCCGGCACTTCTCGAAATCCAGCAACGCCACCTCAACCTTCGCCGCGTCACCCTCACCCGTCACCCGCACAAAGATATGCTTGATATACAGGCAACCATGCTGCCAACGCCCCTTGTGCATCCGCGCCAACGTACCAGCCAGTTCCTTGAGCAAACGCTCATGCACCAACTCGCCATACTGCTCACGACCACCGGCGGCGTACCAGTTTTCGATCTCGTCGAAACCGTCCAGCGACGCCGTGACCAACAACGCCTTCCATTGGTGCTCAGGATCGCGACGGGCCTCGCAGAACACCAACTCCGGCACGCGTACATCCAGTAAACGCAGGCCCTTCAGGGCATCACGCTCACGCAACACAGTGGGGCGCCCAAACGGATGGAGCCAACTGCGGTAGATATGGCCCGTCTGGCGCTTGCTATAGAGCAAACGCCCATGGGTGCCCGTCACCCGTTGCACACCACTTTCACCGCCGCGACGACGATTGGGCTCTTCGACCCACTCGCCCTGCTGGCGCCAGAAATAATCAAATCGCTCCTCGGGAGCTACTTCACTACCTGGTAAACACTCGACAGCCATCCTGTTACCTCTTGCGCAATACATACACTCGCCACATGGCGTAGAGCGGTATGAAGTCCAGGGATTCCTGAACACGGAAACCGGCTTGCTCAAACTCTGCCTCAACAGTAGCAGCCGGTAACACGAACCGATTTTGGTAACCTTCCTGCTCACCCTTGTTGCGACGCCGCACTTCGGCACGCTTGCGTTTCCACGCCTTGAAGTTGCCGTCCACCCACAGCGAGATAATCACGCTGTCTCGGGTAACACGCTGAAATTCGCGCAGTATTGCCAGCCTGTGCTCGGGGTCACCAATGTGGTGCATCAAGCGCATGCAGAAAATACTGTCGACCGCGTTATCTGGCAAATCGATATCAAAGGCAGACGTTTGCAAGGGGCGTACCCGTTTCACCACATCCGCCGGTTGGGCGACGGTGGCAATCTTCAACATCGACGCGGAGTTGTCGGCACCGATGATCACGCGGTTGGGCTTTTCGGCCAGCAACGGCCAGAAACGCCCGGCACCACATGGCAGGTCCAGCACCAGGCCAGGCTCACCGGCCATGGCCAGCGCACCACGGGCCAATTGCTCGTCGCGTTTGTGGGACAACCGGCGAGCCAGATTGTCCTGATGTTTGAGTAAATAATTCTGCGCGTGCTGATCGTCGTACTTTTCGGAAAATTCGAGCTTGATCGGGGTAGGCATCACCGGGTCTCCAGTTACTGATGCCTACAACCTTAAAAAGAATCCTGTGATCAACAGGTCAACACGTTGTGAAAAACTTGTCCTGTCGAATCGTATACATTACAAAACTTTGCAGACACAAGTCGTGGCATGGTGCCATCTTCGGCGAAAATCAAGAAGTCTGCCGCAGCTTAGCGGCAGGGCAGGCATCAGGCTTTGACCTGACTCAATTCGACGTGAAAGCGGCAGCCGTTGGGCTCCATGGTGCTGAGGCTGACGCTCCAACCCTGGTTCTCGCAGATGCGCTGAACCAAGGACAAACCCAGGCCAAGGCCTTCACCGCGCTTTTCACTGCCACGCACAAACGGTTCGAACATCGCTTCGCGCTTGTCCTCGGGAATGCCCACGCCAGTGTCTTCCACCACAAAACCGCTCGGTTCCAGGGTAAGGCGGATCAAGCCATGCTCGGTGTAGTGCAGGGCATTACGCAACAGGTTGCCCATGACCGCGTGCAGGAAGGTCGCGTTGTAGCGGGTATCCAGTGGATTGCCCGGTTGATAGATCAGCTCCAGGCCTTTGCGCTCGATCGGCTCACGCCAGATCCCCAGCAAGTCCTCGGCCACCTGGGCCAGGTTGGCCTGGGGCGACATGCCGGCCTCCTCGCGCTGGGCACGGGCCAGCATCAGGAAGGTCTGCACCAGTTCGCGCATTTCTTCACAGGCCCGCGCAATGCGCTCGACCTGCTTGCGGCCGCGCTGGTCAATCGCGGGGTTCTCCAGCAACAGTTCGCAGGAACTGGCGAGCACCATCAGCGGGGTGCGCAATTCGTGGCTCACGTCACTGGTAAACAACTGCTCCCGGGACAACGCCTGGCGCAAGCGGCCCAGGGTGGCGTCGAACGCCACGGCCAATTCGCCGACTTCATCCGCGGCGTAATCCGGCGCCAGCGGTGGTGCCAGGCCAAGTAACTGGTCGCGATGCCGCACCTGGCGGGCCAGGCGTACGACCGGCGCCATTACCTTGCGCGCCAGTACCCAACCGAGAAATACCGCCAGCGCCAGGCTGAGTACAAACCCCACCAGCACGACAGCAAACAGCACGCGCTCGCGTTCTTCAAAATCGCTCTGGTCTTGCAGCAGGACATAACGGCGACCGTCAACGATTTCGACCATCGCGTGGTAGGAAAGCTGTTCGCGGAACACCTCGTGAAAACCGGCGTCGAGGTGGCGCAAGTCCTTGGGCAGTTCAAAATCGCCGGGGCCGCCGCTGAAGTAGAACAACTGGTCGGGCTCGGGGCGATGACTCCAGTCCTCGACGCTGTCCATCAGCAGCAGCCGTTGCAAGTCACCGCCCAGGCCTGCCGATATGAGTTTTTCTTCCACCAGGTGCACCGTAGCGACGATACCCATGGCGAAGGCCCCCGCCACCAACGCGCTCATCAAGGCGAAGGCGATGATGATCCGTTGGGCAAGGCTTTGCTTAAACTCCATCACGACCCTCGGCCAGGCGATAACCCACACCGTGCACCGTTTGCAGCAACGGCTTGGCGAAGGGTTTATCAATCACCTGACGCAGTTGATGGACATGGCTGCGCAGGCTGTCGCTGTCCGGGCAGTCATCACCCCACAGGGCTTCTTCGAGAATCTCACGGCGCAATACATGCGGGCTTTTCTGCATCAGCACCGCCAGCAGCTTCAGGCCGACCGGGTTGAGCTTGAGCAGGCGCCCTTCGCGGGTGACTTCCAGGGTGTCGAGGTCGTAGTTCAGGTCACCCACCTGCAAGGCACGGCGCCCGCCGCCCTGGGCACGACGCAGCACTGCTTCGATACGTGCGGCCAGCTCCGACAGCGCAAACGGCTTGAGCAGGTAGTCATCGGCGCCGGACTTGAAGCCCTGCAGCCGGTCATCCAGCTGGTCGCGGGCGGTGAGCATGATCACCGGCGTGTCGCGGCGCGCGTCTTCACGCAGGCGTTTGCACAGGGTGTAGCCATCAATGCCAGGCAGCATGATGTCGAGCACGATCAGGTCGTAATGTTCGGTGGCAGCCAGGTGCAGGCCCGACAAACCGTCCTGCGCACAGTCTACGGTGTAGCCCTTCAGCCCCAGGTAATCGGCCAGGTTGGCCAGAATATCGCGGTTGTCTTCAACCAATAAAATTCGCATGGGCAGTGTCTCCGTACGCGGTAACGGCCGTGTTGGCTCGCGCAGCTTAAGGCCAAGTATGGCTCACGGCTAGGCCTGAAGGCCGCGCCGATTACTGTTTTCAACCGATTGCGAGACTTAACGAGTTTTTCACTATAGGTTCACAACCTGACTACAGTGTCAGCGCGAAGATCGCGCCCATCGAAAATAAGGAACATTGACATGGGTTTTCCCAAAACAGCGCCAATGCGCTATTTGCTGTTGGTAACCGGTGCCTGGCTGGTGGTTTTTCTACTGACCCGCAGCGTGCTGCTGGTAACCCATCTGGATGAAGTGAGCGGTAACCTGCTGCCGGTATTCGGCGTGGGCCTGCTCTATGACCTCGGCTTCCTCGCCTATGCCGCCCTGCCCCTGGGCCTGTATTTGCTGCTGTGCCCACCGGCCTTGTGGCGCCGTCGCGGCCATCGCTGGTTTCTGCAGGCGGTACTCACCGTCAGCCTGTTCGCCATGCTCTTCACCAGCGTGGCCGAATGGCTGTTCTGGGACGAGTTCGGCGTGCGCTTCAACTTCATTGCCGTGGATTACCTGGTCTACTCCAAGGAAGTGCTGAACAACCTGCTGGAGTCGTACCCGATCGGCAAGCTGCTGAGCCTGCTGGCCGTGATGGCGATCGTCTTGAGCGTGGTCTTGCGTAAACCGTTCAACGCGGCCATGGACGCGCCGTTGCCTGCGATGCGCAAGCGTCTGCTCAGTGCCCTTGGCCTGTTGCTGGTGGCCGGCCTGAGCCTGCAACTGATCAACCAGGACAGCCCGCGCAGCCAGGGCGGCAACGCCTACAACAACGAACTGGCCAGCAACGGCCCCTATCAGTTCTTCGCCGCCTTCCGTAACAACGAACTGGACTACACCCAGTTCTACAAGAGCCTGCCGGCGGATGTAGTCGCCAAGCAGTTGCGCGCCGAACTCAGCGAGCCCAACGCACGGTTTATCGGCACGGATCCGCTGGATATCCGTCGCGCCATTACCAACCCGGGCACGCTGCGCAAACCCAACATCGTGCTGGTGACCATCGAAAGCTTCAGTGCCAAGTACATGGGCAGCAACGGCGACCCGAATAACCTCACGCCCAACCTCGATGCGCTGCGCAAACAGAGCCTGTACTTCAATAACTTCTACGCCACCGGCACCCGCACCGACCGCGGCCTGGAAGCTATCACCCTGGCCATCCCGCCAACGCCCGGGCGCTCCATCGTCAAGCGTATCGGCCGGGAAAGCGGTTTCGGCAGCCTGGGCCAGCAGCTCAACGCCATCGGCTACGACAGCGTGTTTGTCTACGGCGGCCGGGGCTACTTCGACAACATGAACGCGTTTTTCAGCGGCAACGGTTACCGCGTGGTCGACCAGAGCAGCGTGCCCGAATCCGAAATCAGCTTTAAAAACGCCTGGGGCATGGCCGACGAAGACCTCTATAAACAGACGCTGAAACTGGCGGACGCCGACTACGCCAAGCAGCAACCATTCCTGCTGCAACTGATGACCACCTCCAACCACCGTCCGTATACCTACCCGGCTGGCCGCATTGATATCAAATCCGGTGACGGTCGCGACGGCGCGGTGAAGTACACCGACCATGCCATCGGCCAGTTCCTGGAGGCGGCGCGCCAGAAACCCTGGTTCGACAACACGATCTTTATTTTCGTCGCCGACCACACGGCGGGCAGCGCCGGCAAGGAAGACCTGCCGATGGTCAACTACCAGATCCCGCTGTTCATCTACGCACCCAAGCTGGTAGAAGCCGGCGAGAACGCGAAGCTGGCCAGCCAGATCGACCTCGCCCCGACCCTGCTGGGCTTGCTGAACCTGAGCTACGAGTCGACGTTCTTTGGCCGCAACCTGCTGCAAGACAACCCGCTGCCGCCACGGGTAGTGGTCGGCAATTACCAGTACCTGGGGTTGTTCGACGGCAAGGACCTGGCGATTCTCAGCCCGCGCCAAGGCTTGCGTCGGCATGACCAGGCCCTGGGCGACAGCCACGAAATCCGCGTTGGCAGCGATGACCCGTTGATCCAGCGGGCCATCACCTACTACCAGGGCGCCAGTTATGGCTACAAGCAACAGTTGCTGAGCTGGAGGGTGCCCAAGGACGAGGTTCCCCAAGTGAGTACACGCTAACCAAAATGCCCCGGCCAGGTCTGACCGGGGCTTTTTTTAGAGTCTGAGTTCGCCATGCACGCAATCGCTGTTCGTCCGTTATCCCAACCCCTCAACTTCTGGCTGTGCCTCGGTGTGCCTGCCGTTCTGGCGGTGGCCATGTTGCTGCTGGAGCTGACGTCGCTGGACATGGACATCGCCAGGCTGTTTTACGACGCGTCCGAAGGCGGCTTCGTGGGCCGGCACAGTTTTTTTCTGGAGGACATTCTTCACGATCGCGCCAAGCAGATGGTGATCGTGTTTTCGGTGCTGGCAATCGCCGGGTTTGCCGGGGCCTTTGTCTTTGAGCGACTCAAACCCTATCGCCGGGAACTGGGCTGCCTGGTGCTGTCGCTGGCACTGGCCACCTCGTTCGTTTCACCGTTGAAGACGGTGACCGGGGTGCAATGCCCGTGGAGCGTCAAGGAGTTTGGCGGCCAGGAGACGTACAGCGAACTGCTGAGCCCCAGGCCGCCGACCGACAAGCCTGGCCGTTGCTGGCCGGGCGGACATGCGGCGACCGGGTTTGCGCTGTTTGCGTTGTTTTTTGCCCTGAGGGATCGCCGACCGCGGATGGCGCGCTCGGCGTTCCTGTTTGCGCTGGGCCTGGGCACGGTGCTTTCGGTGAGCCGCACGATGCAAGGGGCGCACTTTCTTTCCCACAACGTGTGGACGGCAATTTTCAGCTGGCTGATTTGTTTGGGCGCCTATTACTTCCTGCTGTACCGGCCGGTGAAAACACCGCAGCCCGCCTTCCGCAAGCAGCCCGTGACGCCGTGATGAACAGCCCTTGCCTAGCCGGGGGCAAGGGCGCAACACTCTGCGCACTTTTTGGCAACGATCCTGCTGAGCCATGTCCGATACCCTGTTGCTGATCGAAGACGACCTGCCCCTGGCGGCACTGACGGCCGAGTTCCTGCGCGCCGAAGGCTTTAGCGTTGCAATGGAACACCGTGGCGACCGCGCCGCCCAGCGTATCCAGGATGAACAGCCGGCACTGTTGATCCTCGATGTGATGCTGCCGGGCATCGACGGTTTTACCCTGTGCCGACAGATTCGCGACCACTACCCCGGGCTGATCCTGATGATGACGGCCCTGGACGAGAACGCCGAACAATTGGTGGGGTTTGCCGCCGGGGCCGACGACTACGTGGTCAAGCCGATCGACCCGCAACTGTTGCTGGCAAGGATCCGCTCGCTGCTGCGCCGCCATCCCCAGGCCCCCCGCAGTTACTACCAGTGGGGCGCTTTTCGGCTGGACCTGAACAACCACTTCGCCTGGCTTGGCGAGGCGCCCTTGCAGTTTTCGGTGGCCGAATTCGAGTTACTCGCCATCTTTGCCCGCCATTGCGGCGTATTGCTCACGCGCGAAAAACTGCTCCAGCGCCTGCGCGGCCTGGAGTACGACGGGCTGAACCGGTCGATTGATATGCGGGTGTCGCGCTTGCGCAAAAAACTGATGAGCCTTGAGTGCCCCGTGACCATCCAGACCATCACGGCGCAGGGATACCTGTTCGTCGAAATCCCGACGGGGAGCCAGCATGCTGTCTAAAGTTCGCCCGTGGATGGCCATCGCGGCCGGCACCAGCTGGGCCGCCCTCACTTTTTACCTGTTGTGGTTGTGCACGAACGCTGCGGTGTTTATCGGCGACTACAGTTTCCTGCGCCTGATGGCCGGGCCGGGTTATCTCGTTGCCGAGCAACTCAAGGCCTTGCCCGCCGAACAACGGGAGGCGCGCATCGAGTCACTGCAAGCACGCTTTCAGTACCCGGTGAGCCTGGTGAAAAAGGATGATATCGAGCTGCCGCCTGAAGCTATTGTGATGCTCGACCACCATCAGCCGGCGCAGAACAGTGATGAAGACGTCACCTACTTCCCGCTGGACGATGACACGGTGATTCAATTCGGTCCCTTGTGGGGAACTGCCGAAGTGAAGGACCTGCTGCAATATCCGGTGTACTGGGTGACCGCCTGTGTCGCCGGCCTGCCGGTACTGCTGTTTCTCTGGATTGCCCTGCGTGCCCGGCGCAAATACACCCATGACCTCGATGCCCTTAATGCCTGCATTGCTACCCTCGCCCGCTCGCCCAACACGCTGCTGCCCGCGATGAGCCAGGAGTGGGCGCCGCTGCTGCTGACCTTGCAACGGCATGCGCTGGATATCAGCTCGATGGGCGAACGCCACCGGGAGGTTTCCCAGGCGGTGTCCCACGAACTGCGCACACCCCTGGCGCGGATGCGTTTTGCCCTGGCACTGCTGAGTAAAAGCGCCGACCTCGACACCCGCACCCGCCTGCAAGAGCGCCTGCACACCGATATCGAAGAGCTGGAGTCGCTGGTTCGCGCCAGCCTCGCCTTTGCCCGGCTGGCCGATGCACCCAGCGACCTGCAGCATGAGCCAATCAATCTCCATGCCTGGCTGCAGCAGGAGTTTGCCCTGCTGGACGGGCACCATCGCTTGCTGACCCTGGACACCGACCCGGCCGACCTGGAACTGATCGGCGACCGCGCCTTGCTGCATCTGATCGTGCGCAACCTGTTAAGCAACGCCATTAACTACGCCCGCGAACGGGTGAACGTCAGCGCTGCGTGCCAGGGCCAGCACCTGGTGCTGCATGTGGATGATGACGGCCCGGGCGTACTGCCGGAAAACCGCGAAAAGATCTTCGAACCCTTCGTGCGCCTGGCCATGGGCGGCGACGAGCCCAGCGGATTTGGCCTCGGCCTGGCACTGGCCAAGCGCGCCACCCATTGGCACGGGGGTGAGCTGTCGATCACCCGCAGCCCGTTGGGCGGCGCACGCCTGACCCTGACCCTCGCACTGCGCCCGGCCTAGGCTGTTACAGCCTGTGACAGTGGAACATCCACGCTGCCGCTAACCTCGCGACCTTGCCCTTTGGATCAGGTTGGAGAGTCAGCTCATGCGTCACCCTAAACGGCATCTGCCCACGCTGCTGTTATCACTGTGCATGGCCGCCGGTTCATGGTCAGGCGGCGTTGCGGCCCAGAATGTTCACGCGCCCTACTACCCCGGCACCATCCTGCCCAATCGCCAGCCCCAGGCGACCATGGATCAACAACTGGTCACGTTCTACAAGGACTGGAAGGCGGTTTACCTGTCGGGGGAATGCGGCAGCGGCCGGTATTTCATCAAGGTCAACGCCGACCACAAACCCGTGGGTGGTGGCGCCGCGCCCAACACCATCACCGTGTCCGAGGCCCATGGCTACGGCATGCTGCTCACTGTGATGATGGCCGACTACGATGACGAGGCCCAACGGACTTTCGACGGCATGGTGCGCTACTTCCAGGATCACCCGGCAGCGTCCGATCCCGGCCTGATGGCCTGGAACCAGACCGAGGGATGCGGCGACTCCACCGACCCTTTCCGTGGCGACGTCAGTGCCACCGATGGCGACCTGGACATCGCCTACGCCCTGCTGCTGGCCGATCAGAAATGGGGCAGCGAGGGCTCCATTGACTATCGCAGCGAGGCCAACACGGTGATGGCGGCGATCATGAAACACGAGGTGCACCCCAGGACTCAGCACCTGATGCTCGGCGACTGGGCCGGTACCGACGGTGACGCAGAGCTTGAGTACACCACCCGCAGCTCGGACTTCATGCAGTCGCACCTCTACAGCTTTTTCACCATGACCGGGGACAAGCGCTGGCAGGCAGTGCGCGACAAGACCTATTCGATCATCAGTGACTTTACCCAACGGTACAGCGCCAACAGCGGGCTGGTGCCGGACTTCATCAGCCACCTGGACACCTCGATCACCCCGGCGCGGCCCGATCTGGTGGAAGGCCCATACGACGGCAGCTATTCGTGGAACGCGGCCCGCTACCCGTGGCGCATCGGCCTGGATTACCTGATGTACGGTGACCCGCGTGCGCTGTACACCTTGACCACCTTCAACCGCTGGGCACGCGCCACCACCCACGATGAGCCGGGCAACTTCAACAGTGGCTACCGAATCGACGGCAGTGCGATCGAGGAAGCGCACAATGAGCCGGCCTTTGTGGCGGCACTCGGGGTCAGCGCAATGATCAACCCCGACAATCAGCTGTGGCTCAATAACCTTTGGGACAACCTGCAACGCCGGTCCATCCGTGACCATGACTACTACGGCAACACCCTCAAACTGCTGGGCATGGTGGTCATGTCCGGCCATTGGGAGCGGCCCCAACCGGCGCCCCTCAAAAAAACCGCACACGTGCCTGTCCATCCGTCATCCGGCTCTGCGGCACCGGGACCCGTGGCATCTTTGCCGCCCGCCTCGCACCTGATGCTGGCTCGCGGCTTCATGTTCAAGAAACTGCTGGGGCGTCGCGGCGTCAGCTGAGGCGTGCGCGTAAAGAGAGACGCGGAGCGTCCCTGGCGGCGTTCCCACGCAGAGCGTGGGAACGATCAGCATAAAAAAACCCCGCCTGCATCGCTGCAGGCGGGGTTTTTCAGTATCGGGGTAAGGCTGGCTTACATCATGCCGCCCATGCCGCCCATACCGCCCATGTCTGGCATACCGCCGCCAGCTGGAGCATCTTCTTTGATCTCGGCGATCATTGCTTCAGTGGTGATCATCAGGCTGGCAATCGACGAAGCCGCTTGCAGAGCCGAACGAGTCACTTTAGCCGGGTCCAGGATGCCCATTTCGATCATGTCGCCGTATTCGCCGGTAGCAGCGTTGTAACCGAAGTTACCCGAACCCTGCTTGACCTTGTCGACCACTACGCTTGGCTCGTCGCCGGAGTTGGCAACGATCTGGCGCAGAGGTGCTTCAACAGCACGACGCAGCAGAGCGATACCGACGTCTTGGTCAGCGTTGTCGCCTTTCAGCTCGGAGATAGCCTGCAGGGCACGAACCAGCGCCACGCCACCGCCAGGTACCACGCCTTCTTCAACGGCTGCACGGGTAGCGTGCAGGGCGTCTTCAACGCGGGCTTTCTTCTCTTTCATTTCAACTTCGGAACCCGCGCCAACCTTGATCACTGCAACGCCGCCGGACAGCTTGGCCAGACGCTCTTGCAGTTTTTCACGGTCGTAATCGGAAGTGGTATCAGCCACTTGAGCGCGGATCTGGGTAACACGTGCCTGGATGTCAGCTTCAACACCAGCACCGTCGATCACGGTGGTGTTTTCCTTGGTCACGGTGACGCGCTTGGCATTACCCAGGTGTTCCAGGGTAGCGCTTTCCAGGCTCAGGCCGATCTCTTCGGAGATAACGGTACCGCCAGTCAAAACAGCGATGTCCTGCAGCATTGCCTTGCGACGATCGCCGAAACCAGGTGCCTTGACAGCAACCACTTTCACGATACCGCGCATGTTGTTCACAACCAGAGTCGCCAGGGCTTCGCCTTCAACGTCTTCGGAAACGATCAGCAGTGGGCGGCCGGCCTTGGCAACAGCTTCCAGAACTGGCAGCAGTTCACGGATGTTGGAGATCTTCTTGTCAACCAGCAGGATCAGCGGGCCGTCGAGCTCGGCGGTCATGGTGTCTGGCTTGTTGACGAAGTACGGGGACAGGTAGCCACGGTCGAACTGCATGCCTTCAACAACCGACAGTTCGTTTTCCAGGCCCGAGCCTTCTTCAACGGTGATCACGCCTTCTTTACCGACTTTTTCCATGGCTTCGGCAATGATGTCGCCGATGGAGCTGTCGGAGTTGGCCGAGATAGTGCCGACCTGAGCGATTGCCTTGGTGTCAGCGCATGGCTTGGACAGGGACTTCAGCTCTTTGACAATGGCGATGGTCGCCTTGTCGATGCCACGTTTCAGGTCCATCGGGTTCATGCCGGCAGCGACGGCTTTCAGGCCTTCGTTGACGATCGACTGAGCCAGGACGGTAGCGGTGGTGGTGCCGTCGCCTGCGTCATCGTTGGCACGGGAGGCAACGTCTTTGACCAGCTGCGCGCCCATGTTTTCGAAGCGATCTTTCAGCTCGATTTCTTTGGCGACGGAAACGCCGTCCTTGGTGATGGTCGGAGCGCCGAAGCTCTTCTCGATGATCACGTTACGGCCTTTAGGGCCCAGGGTCGCTTTTACTGCGTCAGCCAGGACGTTCACACCGGCGAGCATTTTCTTACGGGCGGAATCGCCGAATTTAACTTCTTTAGCAGCCATGATCGATATTCCTTAAATACTTTGTAGTAACGGGAAGATGAGCGGGGAAATCAGCCTTCCAGAACAGCGAGAATCTCGTTCTCAGCCATTACCAGCAGGTCTTCGCCGTCGATTTTCACAGTGTTGCTGCCGGAGTAAGGGCCGAAAACAACCTTGTCACCCACTTTCACAGCCAGCGCACGTACTTCACCGTTTTCCAGGGTCTTGCCTGGGCCAGCAGCGAGAATCACACCGTGGTTGGCTTTCTCAGCAGCCGAACCTGGCAGCACGATACCGCCAGCGGTTTTCTTTTCTTCTTCACTGCGACGGATGACGACGCGGTCATGCAGAGGACGAAGCTTGCTCATTGTCGATCTCTCCTAATTGTGTTTTTCATCGGCCGGTGTCAATTCCGGCTAGTTAAATTCCGGCGGTGCCGGTCGCGGTTCGCGGTGCGAAACGCGGAAGTCTGTCTGGTGTCGCCACCAGAAACCTTGCGGTGACCGTTACATAAGGGCGCATAAGCTTATTTCAAGGGTGCAGAGATGAAAATTTTTGTGTCGGGGACGTATTCAAAAGCCGCACGGCACCCGCGGGTGCCGTGCCAGTGAGGGGATTACTTGGGGTCGCGGTGTTCGAACTCGCCTTCGATCACGTCACCTTCACGTCCCAGTGGCTGGCGCGGGGCCGGGCCACCACGGGGTTGCAGGTCGTCGGCGAAGGCGCGCTGGCGGATCGCAGCCTCTTCGGCACGCTGGCGCATCTTGCCCGCCAGCAGCTTGCGAGTGAATGGCAGCAACATCACAAGGCCAACCACATCGCTGATGAAGCCCGGCAGGATCAACAGGCCACCGGCCAATGCCATCATCAGGCCTTCGAGCATGGTCTGGGCCGGCAGCTCGCCGCGATTCAGGCTTTCACGGGCACGCAGCGCCGTGGCCAGGCCGGCGACGCGCAGCACCAGTACGCCGAGCATCGAGCCGAGAATGATCAGCAGCAGCGCCGGGAAAAACCCGATTGCCCCGCTGACTTGTACGAATACGAACAGTTCAAGCACCGGAAACAACAAAAAGAGCAACAAAAAAGGGCGCATCAAATGGTTCCTCAACGCAAGAATGCCTTGCTACTTCACCTTAGATGACGTCGCCGTTTCGTGAATTCAAGCTTCAGCGGCTGCTTTTTTCGGCCAGACCTCGGCGTGAGCCAGGAAAACCAAGGCTTCGCGTACTTGTGTCGGCGTGTTGCAAGGCTCGGCAAAGGGCAGCCAGTAGAGGGCCTGGCCAATGCGCAAGTGCATGCCTTCGCTGTCGATACCGGCCAGTTGCGCAGGCTCGGAGGTCGGCAGGCCGGCCAGTTCGACATAGTGGGCAATCGCCTTGGTGTGGTCGCTGTTCATGTGCTCGACCATGCTCAGCTCGGCCTTGCCGGCAAACGGATTGGCCAGGGTCAGTTGGTCGACCCAGTGGATCGCGCCGAACCCGCCGATATAACGATGGCGCACTGGCTTGAGCACCCAGAAGTCAAAATCATGGGCCTTGTGGTAGTTCGCCGAGTCCGGGAAATAGCGGTAATAACGCTCGGCGGCGGCTTCAATCGCAGCGCCGTCTTCGAGCTTTTCGGCCTCGGCGAGGTAGGTCAGGCGCCCTACCGCTTGCACGTCGTCCGCCTCACGCTCACCGACCAGCAACGAGCACTTGGGGTCTTTCTGCAGGTTGTGGGTGTGCTGGGCGATACGGCTGATCAGGATCAGCGGCCGACCCTCGGCGTCCAGGCAATACGGCACCACCGAGCCAAACGGGAAACCGGGCATGGCCTTGGACAAGGTGGCGAGTGCCCCACGGTATTCCTTGAGCAGTAGTTCTCGGGCATTCTTGGCAACGTGCGCGCTCAACTTATGACTCCTTCGATAAATTTCGTCAAAAAACAAACCTGGATAGCCGCTTAATTCTGCCCACAGGACTTGCGAATGCATCTCAACGACAAAGTAATCATTATCACCGGCGGTTGCCAGGGTTTGGGCCGCTCCATGGCCGAGTATTTTGCCGCCAAAGGTGCCAACCTGGCGCTGGTGGACCTCAATCAGGAAAAACTCGACCAGGCGGTGGCCGCCTGCCAGGCCCATGGGGTGAAGGCACGCGCCTATCTGTGCAACGTGGCGAATGAAGAGCAGGTGACCCACACCGTGGCACAGATCGCCGAAGACTTCGGTGCCATCAACGGCTTGATCAACAACGCCGGGATCTTGCGTGATGGCTTGCTGCTCAAGGTCAAGGACGGCGAGATGACCAAGATGAGCCTGGCCCAGTGGCAGGCGGTGATCGATGTCAACCTTACCGGGGTGTTCCTGTGCACCCGTGAGGTGGCGGCAAAAATGGTGGAGCTGAAGAACCAGGGCACCATTATCAATATCTCGTCGATCTCGCGGGCCGGCAATGTCGGGCAGACCAACTACTCCGCCGCCAAGGCCGGTGTAGCGGCCGCCACTGTGACCTGGGCCAAGGAGCTGGCGCGCTACGGCATCCGCGTGGCGGGCATCGCACCGGGGTTTATCGAGACCGAGATGACCCTGGGCATGAAGCCCGAGGCCTTGGAGAAGATGACCGCCGGCATTCCCCTCAAGCGCATGGGGCGGCCCGAGGAGATTGCCCATTCAGCGGCGTATATCTTCGAGAACGACTACTACACCGGGCGGATTCTGGAAATGGACGGCGGGTTACGCCTTTAATTACCAAGCGACGCCGAACCCTGCGGTGTAGCGGGTCTTGCTCAACGCACTTTCCGAGTCGCCACTAATAATGTCGCGCTCGGCCTTGAGGTTGAGGGAGGCCCACTCGGTGACTTTGTAGCGCAAGCCCATTTCCGCATCCAGGGAGTACTCGGACGGCCCGGCCAGCGGCTTGCCCACTTCGCCATTGGTGAAGAATTCAACGGTCTTGCCCACCAGGTAGCGGTTGTAGTTCCACTTCATGGCCAGCGAATAGAAGTTGTCCTTGCCGCCGTCCTGGTATTCATAGTCGGTGCGGTTGACCAGCGAACCGAGGGAGAACGCGCCCAGTTCGTCATCCCAGAATTGGTAGCCCGGGCCGGTACCCACGGTGCGCTGGCGGGACAGGTCCTCGACCTTGTCGCGCTTGTAGGTCAAGCGGCCCTGCCAGAACCAGTGTTCGGTAATAAACCGGTCCAGGTCGTACTCCAGCGCCCAGTTGTCGGTGGTGGTCACGTCGTCCTGGAATTCGCGGTTGTACTCGCCCTGGGCGGTATGGCGCCACTGGCCATGGCGGGCAGTGGTCTTGAAGTCGATGTCGTAGTCGTTGGTGTCTTTTTCCGCGCGCTTGTAGTCCAGCGCCATATCGACATTGCCCTTCCACACCAGGTCCTCGATCACCGGCTTGGGCTTGATGATCTGCTGGATGCTCGCCAGCTCCACAGTCTTGGGCGCCTCGCCGTTGGCCAGGATGACCTTGCCATCGTCGGCCGGCTGCAGGGACTTGGCCTTCTCACCGCTGTAGGCATCCTGCTTGACCAGCAATTCCTGATCGCTCTCCAGGGTCTTGACCTGCTTCCAGTCCACCGGGATCGCGCCGGCATAGTCGGTCTGGATCAGCAGCTTGCCGCCGTCGAAAACCTTGATCTT
Source organism: Pseudomonas sp. Ag1 (assembly GCF_000278565.1). NCBI lineage: Bacteria > Pseudomonadati > Pseudomonadota > Gammaproteobacteria > Pseudomonadales > Pseudomonadaceae > Pseudomonas > Pseudomonas sp. Ag1. The sequence continues at coordinate 78,659 of NZ_AKVH01000089.1, read as the reverse complement.
GCCGGTCAGGCGGTCACCGTTCTTCAACCAGACGGTGTCGGCGAGCAACGGGGTGGAGGCGCTGAAGACAGCGAGGCACAGCAGGGTTCTGGACAACATAAGCGGATATGGGGCTCGAGTTTGACGAAAAAACGGGCATTATCGGGGTGGATAACTTCTTAGCAAGGACTGACTCGGGTATTCGTATCGAGTTCCGCTCTCAGCCCCCCATTTTGCAGAAACTTCTTACAAATAGACGGATATTTTCATCGGATATGCCACCGTGAACGAACTGACCGACGCTCCGCAAAGCCCCGCTGAAATGCGCCGCACCGTGCTGTACCTGACCCTCGCCCAAGTGCCCGAAGGCCGCGTGATCAGCTACGGGGAGCTGGCACACCTCGCCGGTTTGGGTCGCGCCGCACGTTGGGTGGGTCGCACCCTGAGCCAACTGCCCGAGGACACCAAACTGCCCTGGCATCGCGTGCTGGGTGCCGGTGGTCGGATAAGTCTGCCGGTGGGCAGTGCCTCGGGTGACGAGCAACGTGCGCGTTTGCGCGGCGAAGGCGTCAGCATCCTGAACAATCGTGTTGATATTCAGCGTCATGGCTGGCGCCCGGTAGAGCACAGCGGTTAGAGTGCGCGCTTTATTTGCGTAATTCTGAGGCAGACTCCAGCCCATGCCCCGTAAAACCTGGCGCGCCGCGCTCGCCGCCTATGCCAGCCCCTCGACGTTAGTGCTGTTGCTGCTCGGCTTTGCTGCCGGCTTGCCTTACATGTTGGTGTTCTCGACGCTCTCGGTATGGTTGCGCGAGGCCGGCGTGGCCCGCGAAACCATCGGTTATGCGAGCCTGATCGGCCTGGCCTATGCCTTCAAGTGGGTCTGGTCGCCCCTGCTCGACCAATGGCGCCTGCCACTGCTCGGCAAGCTCGGACGTCGTCGCTCCTGGCTGGTACTGTCCCAGACGCTGGTGATCCTCGGATTGATCGGCATGGGTTTCTGTGATCCGCAAAAGCATCTGTCCTGGCTGATCGCCATTGCCGTGATCGTGGCCTTCGCTTCCGCCACGCAAGACATCGCCGTAGACGCCTACCGTCTGGAAATCGCCAGCGACAGCCAGCAGGCCGCGCTTGCCGCCAGCTATATGTCCGGTTATCGCGTGGCCGCGCTGCTTGCCACCGCAGGTGCGCTGTTTTTTGCCGAAGGCTTCGGTTCCACCGGGTTCAACTACAAGCATTCGGCATGGGCCGGTACGTACGTGCTGTTTGGTGCACTGATGGTGCCTGCGCTGCTGACCACGCTGTTCATGCGCGAACCCAATGTGCCGCTGCGTACCCAATTGCAGGCCGGGCGCTACAGCTTTGCTCACCAGCTGGTCTCGGTGTTCGTGTTGATCGTGCTGCTGGTGTCGGTACCGGCGATGTTCACCCAGCTGTACAACACTGACTTCGCCAGCGTGCTGTTCCATGGGGTCAGCCTGCTGGACCTGCTGCTGGAAGATCGCGCGTTCCTGCGGGCCATCCTCTACATCATCCTGACCACGCTGTGCCTGTCGACCATGGGCCGCCGGGGCCTGGCGCCGGTGCTCACGCCGGTCAACGACTTTATCCTGCGCTACCGCTGGCAGGCCTTCCTGCTGTTGGGGCTGATTGCCACCTACCGCATGTCGGACACGGTAATGGGCGTAATGGCCAACGTGTTCTATATCGACCAGGGCTTTACCAAGGACCAGATCGCCGGTGTCAGCAAAGTCTTCGGCCTGATCATGACCCTGCTGGGCGCCGGCATGGGTGGCCTGTTGATCGTGCGCTTCGGGATTCTGCCGATCCTGTTCATTGGCGGCATTGCATCGGCCGGCACCAACCTGCTGTTCGTGATGCTCGCCGACATGGGCCCGGACCTGCAGATGCTGATTTTCACCATCTCCCTGGACAACTTCAGTTCCGGCATGGCGACCTCGGCGTTTGTCGCGTACCTGTCGAGCCTGACCAACCTGAAGTTCTCCGCCACCCAATACGCCCTGCTCAGCTCGATCATGCTGCTGCTGCCGCGCTTGATCGGCGGGTATTCGGGGGTGATGGTCGAGAAGTTCGGTTACCACAACTTCTTCATGATCACCTGCCTGCTGGGTGTGCCGACGCTGGTCCTGATCGCCTTGCACTGGTTTCAGGAAAGCCGGCGGATTCGCTTGAATCCTCCCGAGGAAAACGAATCACTGTAGGAGCTGGCTTGCCTGCGATTGCATCACCGCGGTGTAACTGACACACCGTGTTGCCTGCATCGCAGGCATGCCAGCTCCCACAGAAGCCCTGCTCCAGCAACCAGACGCCTGTACGTCGGCAGCAAGCGCCCGTACAATCCAACGTCATTTCAAGTCCAAGCAACCGACAACGGCCTACCATGCGCACCAGTCAATATTTGCTCGCCACACAGAAAGAAACGCCCTCCGACGCGGTCGTGATCAGCCATCAGCTGATGCTGCGCGCCGGCATGATCCGCAAACTGGCCTCGGGCCTGTACACCTGGCTGCCCATGGGCTTGAAGGTGATGCGCAAGGTCGAAGCCATCGTTCGTGAAGAAATGAACGCTGCCGGCTCTCTGGAAGTGTTGATGCCGAGCACCCAACCGGCTGAGCTGTGGCAGGAATCCGGGCGCTGGGAAGAGTACGGCCCTGAATTGCTGCGCTTCAAGGATCGTCATGGCCGGGACTTCTGCGCCGGCCCGACCCACGAAGAAGTGATCACCGACCTGATGCGCAACGAGTTGAGCAGCTACAAGCAACTGCCCCTCAACCTGTATCAGATCCAGACCAAGTTCCGTGACGAAATCCGCCCACGCTTCGGTTTGATGCGCGGCCGCGAATTCATCATGAAGGACGCCTATTCGTTCCACGCTGACCAGGCGTCCCTTCAGGTCACTTACGACCGCATGCACACCGCCTACTGCAACGTGTTCACGCGCCTGGGCCTGAAATTCCGCCCAGTTGAAGCGGACAACGGCTCCATCGGCGGTGCCGGCTCCCACGAGTTCCACGTGCTGGCCGAGTCCGGTGAAGACGACATCGTGTTCAGCAACGGTTCCGACTACGCGGCAAACATCGAGAAAGCCGAAGCCGTGCCACGGGAAACTTCCCGCCCTGCGCCAAGCGAAGAGCTGCGCCTGGTGGACACGCCCGAGACCAAGACCATCGCGGCCCTGGTGGAAAAATTCAATCTGCCGATTGAAAAGACCATCAAGACCCTGATCGTGCGCGCCGAGGAAGAAGGCAAGCTGATCGCCCTGGTAATCCGCGGCGACCACGAGCTCAACGAAATCAAGGCCGCCCAGCAGCCAGGCGTTGCCAGCCCGCTGGTCATGGCCACCGACGCCGAACTGCGCGACGCCATTGGTGCCGGTGCCGGCTCCCTGGGCCCGCTGAACCTGCCATTGCCGATCATCATCGACCGTTCGGTCGAGCTGATGAGCGACTTCGGCATCGGTGCCAACATCGATGACAAGCACTACTTTGGCGTGAACTGGGAACGTGACCTGCCGGTTCCGACCGTGGCCGACCTGCGCAACGTGGTGGCCGGCGACCCAAGCCCGGACGGCAAGGGCACCCTGGAAATCAAGCGCGGCATCGAAGTCGGGCACATCTTCCAGCTGGGCAACAAGTACAGCAAGGCGATGAAGTGCGAAGTGCTGGGCGAGAACGGCAAGCCGATCACCCTGGAAATGGGCTGCTACGGCATTGGCGTATCCCGCGTGGTTGCGGCTGCCATCGAGCAGAACAACGACGAGAAAGGCATCATCTGGAGCGACGCCCTGGCGCCATTCCAGGTTGCCCTGGTACCGCTGCGCTACGAAACCGAGCAAGTACGCGAAGCCACCGACAAACTGTATGCCGAACTCACGGCTGCCGGTTTTGAAGTGCTGCTGGATGATCGGGACAAGAAAACCAGCCCGGGCATCAAGTTCGCCGACATGGAACTGATTGGCATCCCGCACCGGATCGTGGTCAGTGACCGCGGCCTGGCCGATGGCAATCTGGAATACAAGAGCCGGACCGAAGCCGAGGCCCAACCGTTGCCGGTGGCTGACGTGCTGTCTTTCCTTCAGGCGCGTATTCGTCGCTGAAAACCAGATCAAGAGTCGTCATGTTCAAGCGAAACACCATAGCCCTGGGGGGCGCCACGTTATGTGGCGCCCTGCTGGTCAGCGGCTGCGCCAACCAAATGTCGCAACGCAGCGAGCACGAGGAACGCATCGAGCGCAAATTGCTCGATCACAGCCTGCAGATCGACGTGGGCGAGCCGAAGGTGCTGGAGCTGCCGCAACGCCGGGTGCGCATTCACGAGCAAAAGACCTTTGAGGTCACCGAGTTCGAAGTTACCCGTCGCTACGACCGCTACACGCCCTACCAGCCCTGGCGCAAACTCTATGAGATGCCCCTGGGCGCGGTCGCGGTCGTGGCGGGCGTCGGCGCCAACGTGGCGAATGTGTTTGCCCTGGGCAACCTGCCTGCCAGCATGACCCGGGATTGGCTCAGCTATGGCGTGGACGGGCTCAACCCGTTCATGAACGTGCAATCCAACGGCCGTGCGCAACAGAACCTGGCGGGTATCGATGAAGTCCAGCGCGACAAGCGCGTGGAGTATTCGAGCCTGCCCTGGAGCGAGCGCCCGGTACAGGTGACTGCCGGCAAGCAAACCCATGAGCTGACCACCGACCGCGATGGCGTGCTGCGCCTGAACCTGTTGGACAGCCCGTTTGCCGAGCAGGACCTGAACCGCATCAGCACCCTGAAGATCAGTGTTGAAGATGCCCAGGATGACGTGCACTCGGACTCATCCCTGGCCATCAGCGGCACCCTGCGGGGCAAATTGCTCGAAGCTCACGGTTTGATCTATGACGACCTGGAAGACGACGAGGTCAACGAGTGGGTGCACCGGGTCAAGCGCCTGTCGGAGCTGGGCCTGGAAGAAGAAGCCAGCGAGCTGGAACAGAGCCTGATCGAACTGACCCGCAATGATCCGGAGTTGCAGCAGGAATTCCTGCAGGCCTTGACCAAGGATGCCGGACGCCTGGTGGCGGATCCCGGGGCACGCTGAAGCCTTTAAATGTGGGAGCGGGCTTGCTCGCGAATGCGGCGTGTCAGCCAGCACATGCGTCAACTGACACACCGCATTCGCGAGCAAGCCCGCTCCCACATTTGGTTTTCGGTTTCTACCAGGGGAATTGGAGCTGCTCGTTGCCGTTGCTCAAATCCAGCAAACGCACGCCTATTCCCAGCAATCGCACCGGCTTGTCGCCGCGATTGAACGCCTGGGTCAGCAACTGCCGGTAGCTCTCCAGGTCCCGCCCCGCCCCCGCCTGCTCCAGGGTCGTCTGGGTAAAGTCGTGAAACTTCACTTTGACGAACGGCTTGCCCGCCCGATAACTGCTGTCGATGCGCGCCATGCGCCCGGCCAGGGTGTCCATCAGCTCCGGCAGTTTTTCCAGGCAACTGGGCAAGTCCGGCAGGTCGACATCGTAGGTATTTTCCACGCTGATGGATTGCCGGCGGCTGTCGTTCTGCACCACCCGGTCATCAATCCCACGCGCCAGGCTCCAAAGCCGCTCGCCAAAACTGCCGAACTCTCGCACCAGCGCCAACTTGTTCCACTCCCGCAGTTGCAGGCAGTCCTCGATCCCCAGCCGCGCCAGCTTGTCGGCCGTCACCTTGCCCACGCCGTGGAGCTTTTTCACCGGCAGCGCCGAGACAAAGTCTTCCACCTGGTCGGGGGTGATCACAAACAGTCCGTTGGGCTTTTTCCAGTCGCTGGCGATCTTGGCGAGAAACTTGTTCGGCGCCACGCCCGCGGAAACGGTGATGTGCAACTGGTTGGAGACCCGCCGACGAATGTCCTGGGCAATGCGCGTGGCACTGCCGCCGAAATGCGGGCTGTCGGAGACGTCCAGGTAGGCTTCGTCCAGGGACAACGGTTCGATCAGGTCGGTGTAGTCGCGAAAGATCGTCTGGATTTCCTTTGATGCTTCTTTATAAGCATCCATGCGCGGCTTGACGATGGTCAGGTCCGGGCACAGCTTCAGGGCATGGCGGGACGACATGGCCGAACGCACACCATAGGCCCGTGCTTCATAGTTGCAGGTGGCGATCACCCCGCGACGGTCTGCCGAGCCACCGACAGCCAGGGGCTTTTGCGCCAGGGTCGGGTCGTCGCGCATCTCGATGGCGGCGTAGAAGCAATCACAGTCGACGTGGATGATTTTGCGCTGCGTCATATATAAGGCAGTGGTTCTGGGCAGAAAACGGACAGGCCGGCAGTATCTCACTCACACCTGTATATAGCACCAGTAGTTTGAATCTTCCGCTTAAGCGGTAGGAAAATTCGTAGGTGAATTCATTTTCTCAATCGAAACACACCCCCCAATAGAGCTGAAAGCCTCGGCCAGACTGGCCCCGCGGCTTATCAAGGGGCCACCTTGGAGAGCTAACCGATTGAACCACAAGCGCTTTTCTTTGAATCAGCGGTTGACACACTCGCGTTCCTCTGTAGAATGCCGACACACAGACGCGGGATGGAGCAGTCTGGTAGCTCGTCGGGCTCATAACCCGAAGGTCGTCGGTTCAAATCCGGCTCCCGCAACCAAACATCAAAAAAGGCTGCTCGAAAGAGTGGCCTTTTTTGTATCTGACGAAAAAGTCCTTTTGAAACAATGGCATGGCATCTTTCATGAAACCGTACACGGTTTGTAGAGTCCATCTCATTGCAAGCTATGCTAAGTCTTCAAGCACTGTCCTTCTACGACCAATGGGCGCTGTCGCCGCACTTCGCGATACGCGTTAATATTTGTAATTATTTTGTCCATAGGGATTGGTAACTTGGCTGGATACCTCCATCCTGTCGCGCACAATCCACGAGGTGATTGATGCGCGCCAACTCGTCTGAACCACAAGACTCTGTCACAGCGACACAACCGATCACTCCCACCCGTTTGCGCTGGCTGGATCTGTTGAGCAAATACCGCCAACCCATCGGGCTGGCCGTCACCTTGTTGCTGTTCGCAATCGCCCTTATCGCCTGTCGCCACCTGTTGCTTGAACTGGATCTGTACGCGCTCCACGATTCAATCCTTGAAGTACCCAAGCCTGCACTGCTGGGTGCGTTCGGTGCTGCTGTCGCCGGCTTTATCATTTTGTTGGGCTATGAATTTTCCGGTGCCCGTTATGCCGGCGTGAAGCTGCCTGCCAAGACTCTGGCCTACGGCGGCTTTACCGCATTCGCCATCGGTAACGCGATTGGTCTGTCGATGCTCTCGGGCGGCTCGGTACGCTACCGTTTATATGCACGGTATGGCATCGGCGCTTCGGAAGTGGCACGCATGACCGTGTTTGCCAGCCTGGCCCTGGGTTGCGCCCTGCCGCCGCTCGCTGCGCTGGCCACCCTGAGCAACCTGCCTGCCGCGTCCAATGCCTTGCATCTACCCGCCAGCCTGCTCGGCGGCATCGCCGGCGCTGTGTTGCTGTTAACAGCCGCACTGTGCATCGGCATCTACCGCCGCCGCCTGCCGGAACAACCGTATCCGGACAACCTGCTGGTCAGGGCCGGGCGTCGCACCTTGCGCCTGCCGGGCCGTCGCCTGACCTTCCTGCAACTGATCATCACTGCCCTCGACGTGGCTGCGGCCGCTACCGTGCTGTATATGCTGCTGCCGGAAGCGCCGCCCTTTGGCCCGTTCCTGCTGGTGTACCTGCTGGCCCTGGCCGCCGGTGTGCTCAGCCATGTACCCGGTGGCGTCGGGGTGTTCGAAGCAATCCTGCTGGCTGCCTTCGCCGACAAGCTCGGTGCCGCGCCACTGGCGGCCGCACTGCTGCTGTACCGGATGATCTATGTGGTGCTGCCGCTGTTGATCGCTTGTGTGTTCCTGCTGGTCAATGAAGCCCAGCGCCTGTTCCATACGCAACAAAGCCTGCGCGCGGCCTCCGGCCTCGCTGCGCCGATCCTGGCCGTACTGGTTTTTTTGTCAGGCGTGGTCCTGCTGTTTTCCGGCGCAACCCCGGAAATCGACTCACGCCTGGAAAACATCGGCTTCCTGATTCCTCATCGCCTGATTGACGCTTCGCACTTTGGTGCCAGCCTGATCGGCGTGCTCTGCCTTCTGTTGGCCCAGGGCCTGCGTCGACGGTTGTCCGCGGCGTGGATGCTGACCATGGTGCTGCTGCTGACCGGCGCCCTGCTCTCCCTGCTCAAGGGTTTCGACTGGGAAGAAGCCAGCCTGATGACCATGACGGCGGTGCTGCTGGCGATCTTCCGGCGCTCGTTCTATCGCGCCAGCCGCCTGACCGAACTGCCGTTCTCGCCGCTGTACCTGGTGGCCAGCGTGTGCGTACTCGGTGCGTCAATCTGGCTGCTGTTGTTCGCCTACCAGGACGTGCCCTATAGCCATCAGTTGTGGTGGCAGTTCACCCTCGACGCCAACGCCCCGCGGGGCCTGCGTTCGCTGCTGGGCGCGGCCGTGGTGCTGGTGGTGGTGTCGCTGACCTGGCTGCTGCGTACCGCGCGCCCGATCATCCACTTGCCGACACCGGATGAGCTGGAGCGCGCCACCAAGATCCTGATGAACTCTGCACAACCCGACGGCGGCCTGGCGCTGACCGGCGACAAGGCCCTGCTGTTTCACCCCAACGACGAAGCGTTCCTGATGTACGCTCGTCGCGGTCGCAGCCTGGTGGCCTTGTACGATCCGATTGGCCCGACCCTGCAACGGGCCGAGATGATCTGGCAGTTCCGCGACCTGTGCGACATTCACCACGCCCGCCCGGTGTTCTACCAGGTGCGCGCGGAGAACCTGCCGTACTACATGGACATCGGCCTCACCGCGATCAAACTGGGTGAAGAAGCCCGGGTCGACCTCAAACGCTTTGACCTGGAAGCCAAGGGCAAAGAGATGAAGGACCTGCGCTACACCTGGAACCGCGGGACCCGTGATGGCTTGTCCCTGGAGATCCACGAACCCGGCCAGGCCCCGATGGAGGAGTTGAAAGTCATCTCCGACGCATGGCTGACCGGCAAGAACGTGCGGGAAAAAGGCTTTTCCCTTGGACGATTCAGCGACGACTACCTCAAGCACTTTCGTATTGCGATCATTCGCTTCGAAGGGCGCCCGGTAGCGTTTGCGAACCTGCTTGAGACCTACAGCCACGACCTGGCCAGTCTCGACCTGATGCGTGCGCACCCGGACGCGCCGAAACTGACCATGGAATTCATGATGGTCGGCCTGATTCAACATTATAAGAACCATGGCTACGCCCGCTTCAGCCTCGGCATGGTGCCGTTGTCGGGCCTGCAACCACGACGTGGCGCCCCGCTGACCCAACGCCTGGGCTCGATGGTGTTCCGCCGTGGCGAGCAACTGTATAACTTCCAAGGCTTGCGCCGCTTCAAAGACAAGTTCCAGCCTGACTGGGAACCCCGTTATATGGCCGTGCCCGCAGGACTTGATCCGCTGGTGGCACTGGCCGACACCGCCGCCCTGATTGCGGGCGGCTTGACTGGATTGGTGAAACGCTGATGATTCGACGCTCCTGGCGGTATGTATTGGCATTTTTGGTGGTACTGGCACTGATCCTCGGTGGCGGCTACTGGTACTGGAACCGCCCTGCACCGCAACCGACTCTGGAACAACTGCCCCAGGCCGATGGCACGGTCCTGACCCGCGTCACCCCGGGTACCGCGCCCAAGGCCCGCGTGGCCGTGGCCGTGCTGGCCGACGAAACCCTGACCGACAGCCAACTGATCGCCCTGAGCCAGGGCGGCGCAGCGCAGATCGTCCAGGTGATCCTGCCCAAGGACGACTGCAAGCTGCAGGAACAAGCCCTGCAAACCGCCCTGGGCCAGCTTGCCGGCCCGGCGACCCTGGTCAGCGGCATCGGCCCTGGCGCAGCCCTGGCCTGGCGCTGGCTGGCCGCACAGAACGACGACAAGGCCAATGCCATCTCCGTCGGCTTCGCGCTGGCGCAGCCAGGCTGCAACGACCCGTTGCCGAAGACTTCGGCCCACGGTAGCTGGCTGGTGGCCTGGAACGATAACCCTGACGACGATGCTGCCAGCTTCGTACGCGATACACCGCGTGCTACCACCAGCATCAGCGACTACGACGTTCACTACCCGCAAGTGCTGAACAACGAGCTGCGCAAGCAACTGGTAGGCTCGGACAACGGCGGCCTGGCGATCCCGGTGGTCGAAGTGCCGGCTGGGCAGGCCAAGGACACCGTCACCCTGTTCCTCTCCGGTGACGGCGGCTGGCGTGACCTGGACCGCGACGTGGCCGGTGAAATGGCCAAGATCGGCTACCCGGTGGTGGGCATCGATACCCTGCGCTACTACTGGCAGCACAAGACCCCGGAACAAAGCGCCAAGGACCTCGCCGAGCTGATGCAGCACTATCGGCAGAAATGGGGCACCAAGCGCTTCGTGCTGACCGGCTACTCGTTCGGCGCCGACGTGCTGCCGGCCATCTACAACCGCCTGCCGGAAAACGAGCAGCAGCGTGTAGACGCGATCATCCTGCTGGCCTTCGCCCGCACCGGTAGCTTCGAGATCGAAGTGGAAGGCTGGCTGGGCAACGCCGGCAAGGAAGCTGCGACCGGCCCGGAAATGGCCAAGCTGCCGGCCGACAAGGTGGTGTGCATCTACGGTGCCGAAGAAGTCGACGAGAGTGGCTGCACCGACAAGACCGCTGTCGGCGAAGCCGTGAAGCTGCCTGGCGGCCATCACTTCGACGAGAACTACCCGGCGCTGGCCAAGCGTCTGGTAGACATCATCGAGAAGCGCCAGGGCAAGACCCCGGCCGAATAAGCGCCCACAAAAAAGCCCCCGCTGCCGCAAGGCACCGGGGGCTTTTTGTTGGGCTTACATTTCTACTTGAGTGCCGAGCTCGATCACCCGGTTAACCGGCAACTTGAAGAAGCGCAAGTTGCCGTTGGCGTTCTTCAGCATGAACGCGAACAACCCTTCGCGCCAACGCGCCATGCCCTTGATGCGGGACGCGATCACGGTTTCGCGGCTGAGGAAGTAGGTGGTGCGCATCGGGCTGAAGTCCAGGTCATCCAGATGGCACAGCTTCAGCGCTTCGGGCACGTCCGGTTCATCGACGAAACCAAAGTGCAGGATCACCCGGAAGAAGCCCTCGCCATAGGAATCGACCTCGAAACGACGCTGGGCCGGTACACGCGGGATGTCTTCGTAGACCACCGTCAACAGCACCACCTGCTCATGCAGCACCTGGTTGTGCAGCAAGTTATGCAGCAAGGCGTGGGGCACGGCATCCGGGCGTGCGGTCAGGAACACCGCCGTGCCTTGCACGCGATGAGGCGGCTGCACACGGATACTGCTGATAAAGATCGGCAGCGGCAGCCCACCTTCGTCCAGCCGGTCCACCAGCAGCTCCTTGCCGCGCTTCCAGGTGGTCATGAGGATAAACAACACAATCCCCGCCAATACCGGAAACGCACCACCCTGCACGATCTTCGGCACGTTGGCGGCAAAGAACAGCCCATCCACCAACAGGAAACCGATCAACACCGGGATAGCCAGTACCGGCGGCCATTTCCACAGCAACAGCATCACCGCCGACACCAGAATGCTGGTGATCAACATGGTGCCCGTCACCGCCACACCGTAGGCCGAAGCCAGGGCGTTGGAGGACTCGAAGCCCAGCACCAGCAGGATCACGCCCACCATCAGTGACCAGTTCACCGCGCCGATGTAGATCTGGCCTTGCTCGGCGCTGGAAGTGTGCTGGATATGCATGCGCGGGATGTAACCGAGCTGGATCGCCTGACGGGTCAGGGAGAACGCCCCGGAGATCACCGCCTGGGAAGCAATCACGGTGGCTAAAGTGGACAACGCCACCAGCGGGACCAGAGCCCACTCCGGTGCCAGCAGGTAGAACGGGTTGCGGGCTGCCTCTGGATTTTCCAGCAGCAGCGCGCCCTGGCCAAAGTAGTTGAGCACCAACGCCGGCAGCACCAGGGCGAACCAGGCACGGGCAATCGGCTTGCGTCCGAAGTGGCCCATGTCGGCGTACAGCGCTTCGGCGCCGGTCAATGCCAGTACCACCGCACCGAGAATCGCCACGCCCATGCCAGGGTGAACGATGAAGAAGCGCACGCCCCACACAGGGTTGAGGGCGTTGAGCACCTCAGGGTGCTGGATGATTCCATGGATGCCCAGGCCGGCCAACACCAGGAACCACAGCACCATCACCGGGCCGAACAGCTTGCCGATGCGGTCCGTGCCATGTTTCTGGATCAGGAACAGCCCCACCAGCACCACCAGCGAAAGCGGCACCACCCAGCGCTCAAGGCCATCAAACGCCAGTTCCAGGCCTTCGACCGCCGACAATACCGAGATCGCCGGGGTGATCATGCTGTCGCCGTAAAACAGCGCCGCACCGATCAGGCCGAGAATCACCAGCACCGAACGCAACTTGGGGTAAGGTGCCGCCGCCCGCCGGGCCAAAGCCGTCAGGGCCATGATGCCGCCCTCGCCCTGGTTATCCGCGCGCAGGATAAACAGCACGTACTTGATCGAAACGACCCAGACCAGCGACCAGAAAATCAGCGCCAGGATCCCGAAGACCCCGTCGTGATTGACCTGAACCCCATAACCGCCAGCAAACACCTCTTTAAGGGTGTAGAGCGGGCTGGTGCCGATATCGCCGTAAACCACCCCCACTGCCGCCACCAGCATGCCGATCGGCTTTGCGTTGGACTGCTCGGCACCTGCTGCCTGACTACTTGCCTGACCCATCAACCACTCCTGCCCTTTGACCTGCGGTCTTTTATAAACAGCGCGCCTGCTGCGGGCGCCTATGCTGTCCACAGCATGCGCTGTTTTACTTCTCGTTACAGACGATTTATTGACCGAGGAAATTCACTCAGGTGCAACGGCGCGAAGCATAGCGCAGCACTCGTCGTATTTCCCTGCATAAAGCTGGTCAAGAGCGATTCCCGTCGCTAGAATTGCGCACTTTTTGATCAGAGGCACACCAAGTGCCCATCCGCCACCTTTCGTGCACGACGGGCGGCGTCATTCAATACCGAGGTTAGACATGTCCACCACCATCGCAAAAGCCAACCCCAAGGTCGGCTTTGTATCCCTGGGTTGCCCAAAGGCTCTGGTCGACTCCGAACGCATCCTTACGCAACTGCGCATGGAAGGCTATGACGTCGTGTCCACCTACCAGGACGCGGACGTGGTGGTGGTCAACACTTGCGGCTTCATTGACTCGGCCAAGGCCGAGTCCCTGGAAGTGATCGGCGAAGCCATCAAGGAAAACGGCAAGGTGATCGTCACCGGCTGCATGGGCGTGGAAGAAGGCGCCATCCGCAACGTGCACCCGAGCGTGCTGGCCGTGACCGGCCCGCAGCAGTACGAGCAAGTGGTCAACGCCGTGCACGACGTAGTGCCGCCGCGCCAGGACCACAACCCGCTGATCGACCTGGTGCCGCCGCAGGGCATCAAGCTGACGCCGCGCCACTACGCCTACCTGAAGATTTCCGAAGGCTGCAACCACAGCTGCAGCTTCTGCATCATCCCGTCGATGCGCGGCAAACTGGTGAGCCGCCCGGTGGGCGACGTGCTGGACGAGGCCCAGCGCCTGGTCAAATCCGGCGTGAAAGAGCTGCTGGTGATCTCCCAGGACACCAGCGCCTACGGCGTCGACGTCAAATACCGCACTGGCTTCTGGAACGGCGCGCCGGTGAAAACCCGCATGACCGAACTCTGCGAAGCCCTGAGCAGCCTCGGCGTATGGGTGCGCCTGCACTACGTTTACCCGTACCCGCACGTTGACGAGTTGGTCCCGCTGATGGCCGCCGGCAAGATCCTGCCGTACCTGGACATCCCGTTCCAGCACGCCAGCCCGAAAATCCTCAAGGCCATGAAACGCCCGGCCTTCGAAGACAAGACCCTGGCGCGCATCAAGAACTGGCGCGAGATCTGCCCGGACCTGATCATCCGCTCCACCTTCATCGTCGGCTTCCCCGGCGAAACCGAAGAAGACTTCCAGTACCTGCTGGACTGGCTGACCGAGGCCCAGCTGGACCGCGTCGGCTGCTTCCAGTACTCGCCGGTGGAAGGTGCTCCGGCCAACCTGCTGGACGCTGCCATCGTGCCGGACGACGTCAAGCAGGACCGTTGGGAGCGCTTCATGGCGCACCAGCAGGCCATCAGCTCGGCGCGCCTGCAACTGCGCATCGGCCGTGAGATCGAAGTACTGATCGACGAAGTCGACGAGCAAGGCGCTGTAGGCCGCTGCTTCTTCGATGCGCCGGAAATCGACGGTAACGTGTTCATCGACGATGCCAGCGGCCTGAAGCCAGGCGACAAGGTCTGGTGCACCGTGACCGACGCCGACGAGTACGACCTGTGGGCTGAAAAACGCGCATAAGGTGTAAAGAATTGAAAAAGCCCTGCCTCTGGACAAGATGCGGGGCTTTTTTAGGTCTATCGTTTTGCCCATCAGCGCCAATCATCGGCAAGGGGCAGCGGGCATGCGTCAGCATTCGGTTATCCATACACCCAAATCCAGCGACTATCAGGAACTGACCCGCATCTGGGAGGCTTCGGTGCGGGCCACCCATGACTTCCTGCCGGACAGTTACATCGAGTTGCTGAAAAACCTGGTGCTGACCCGCTACCTCGACGCGGTGATGCTGATCTGCACCAAGGACTCGCGCCAGCGCATCACCGGGTTTGCCGGGGTGGCCGCGGGCAAGGTCGAGATGCTGTTTATCGACCCCGAGCACCGTGGCCAGGGCCTGGGCCGGCAATTGCTGCGCTATGCCATCGAGTCGATGAATGCCGATCAACTGGACGTCAACGAACAGAACCCGCAGGCCCTGGGCTTTTACTTCAAGCAAGGCTTTGAGGTGATCGGACGCACGGACCATGACGGCATGGGCCAGCCTTATCCGTTGCTGCACATGCGTTTGCGCCAGGCCCAGCCACAGGCGCGTCGCGGCTAAATGAAATGGAGCCGGGATTAACCGGCGCCACACAGGTACAATAGCCGCCCCCTTTTGTTTCGGCCCTTGTCATGACTGAACCCTTACGCCTCTCCAAACGCCTCATCGAACTGGTCGGTTGCTCCCGTCGGGAGGCTGAGCTGTTCATCGAAGGCGGCTGGGTCACGGTGGACGGCGAAGTGATCGACGAGCCGCAGTTCAAGGTCACCACCCAGAAGGTCGAGCTTGACCCTGAGGCCAAGGCCACAGCGCCGGAGCCGGTGACCATCCTGTTCCACGCCCCCGCCGGCGTGGATGCCGAGACAGCCATGGCGTCGATCAACGCCGAGACCCTGTCGGAAGAACACCGCTTCAGCAAGCGCCCGCTCAAGGGCCACTTCCTGCGCCTGACCGCCAGCAGTGACCTGCAAGCCAAGGCCAGCGGCCTGCTGGTGTTCACCCAGGACTGGAAGATTTTGCGCAAGCTGACCGCTGACGCGAACAAGATCGAACAGGAATACGTGGTGGAGGTGTCCGGCGACATGGTCGCCCACGGCCTGAACCGCCTCAACCATGGCCTGACCTACAAAGGTAAGGAATTGCCGGCGGTGAAAGCCAGCTGGCAGAACGAGAACCGCCTGCGCTTTGCGCTGAAAAACCCGCAACCGGGTGTGATTGCCTTGTTCTGCGAAGCCGTCGGCCTGAAAGTCGTCGCCATTCGACGCATCCGCATTGGCGGAGTCTCCATCGGCAAAGTGCCGGTAGGCCAATGGCGCTATCTGTCCGGCAAAGAAAAGTTCTAAGACTTTTTTCGCCGCCGAATCTCTCGATACCGCCTGCCTGGGCGGTGTCCACAGTTGAATGACCAGGATTGCCCACCATGATTCACAACGACGTACTGCGCAGCGTGCGCTACATGCTCGACATCAGCGACAACAAGATGGTCGAGATCATCAAGCTCGGCGGCATGGAAGTCACCAAGGACGACCTGCTGACCTACCTCAAGAAAGACGAGGAAGAAGGCTTCGTGTTCTGCCCGGACGAAGTCATGGCGCATTTCCTCGATGGCCTGGTGATCTTCAAGCGCGGCAAGGACGAGAGCCGTCCACCGCAGCCGATCGAACTGCCGGTGACCAACAACATCGTCCTGAAGAAACTGCGCGTGGCCTTCGAATTGAAAGAAGACGACATGCACGCGATCCTCAAGGCTTCGGAGTTTCCGGTGTCCAAGCCTGAGCTGAGCGCGCTGTTCCGCAAGTTCGGCCACACCAACTACCGCACCTGTGGTGACCAGCTGTTGCGCAACTTCCTCAAGGGCCTGACCCTGCGCGTTCGCGCCTAAACCCGTGAACTACAGCGTCTCGCCCATCGGCTTTGTCCGCTCCTGCTTCAAGGAGAAGTTCGCCATCCCGCGCCAGCCACAACTGGCGCCTGCCGCCCGGGGCGTGCTGGAGTTGGTGGCGCCATTCGACCAGGGTGAGGCGGTGCAGGGTTTGGAACAGGTCAGCCATGTGTGGCTGCTGTTCCTGTTCCACCAGGCGCTGGAAGACAAGCCCCGCCTGAAAGTGCGCCCGCCTCGCCTGGGTGGCAACACGTCCATGGGCGTGTTCGCCACCCGCGCGACGCACCGGCCCAACGGCATCGGCCAGTCAGTGGTCAAGCTGGACAAGGTGGAAGATGGGCGCCTGTGGATATCCGGGATCGACCTGCTGGATGGCACACCGATTCTCGACATCAAGCCGTACGTGCCGTACGCAGACATAGTTGACACTGCGACCAACAGCATCGCCAGCGCTGCGCCACAGCTGATTCCCGTGCAGTGGCTGAAGACTGCGCTGCAACAGGCAGAAGGCCACGCTCAGCGCCTTGGCGAGCCATTGGTGGCGTTGATCGAGCAGTGCCTGGCGCAGGATCCACGGCCGGCGTACCAGACGCCGGGGCCGGAGCGGGAATACGGGGCGCAGTTCTGGGATGTTGATGTGCGCTGGCACTATCCCGAAGCCGGGATGATTTGTGTGCTGGAAGTCGTGTCGGCCGGGTAAACCGGAAACAAATGTGGGAGCGGGCTTGCTCGCGAAAGCGGTGGATCAGTCAATACATCTGGTGACTGTTACACCGCTTTCGCGAGCAAGCCCGCTCCCACATTTTTTTGCGTCGCGCTTATTTCTCGACGAACGCACGCTCGATCAGGTAGTCGCCCGGCTCACGCATACGCGGGGAAACCTTCAAACCGAAGCTGTTGAGCACTTCGCTGGTTTCATCCAGCATGCTTGGGCTGCCGCACAGCATGGCGCGGTCGTCTTCAGGATTGATCGGCGGCAGGCCGATGTCACTGAACAGCTTGCCGCTGCGCATCAGGTCGGTCAGGCGGCCCTCGTTTTCGAACGGCTCACGGGTCACGGTCGGGTAGTAGATCAACTTGTCACGCAGGGCCTCGCCGAAGAACTCGTTCTGCGGCAGGTGCTCGGTGATGAATTCGCGGTAGGCGACTTCGTTGACGTAACGCACGCCGTGGCACAGGATCACTTTTTCGAAACGCTCGTAGGTTTCCGGGTCCTGGATCACGCTCATGAACGGCGCCAGGCCAGTGCCGGTGCTGAGCAGGTACAGGTGTTTGCCCGGCTTCAAATCGTCAAGCACCAGGGTGCCCGTCGGTTTTTTGCTGATGATGATCTCGTCGCCTTCCTTCAAGTGCTGCAATTGGGAAGTCAGCGGGCCATCAGGCACCTTGATGCTGAAAAACTCCAGATGCTCTTCCCAGTTCGGGCTGGCAATCGAGTAAGCGCGCATGAGCGGGCGGCCGTTGGGCTGTTGCAGGCCGATCATCACGAACTGACCGTTCTCGAAGCGCAGGCCCGGATCGCGGGTGCACTTGAAGCTGAACAGAGTGTCGTTCCAGTGATGAACACTGAGGACACGCTCGTGGTTCATGTTGCTCATGTACGGGGGACTCCTGGAAATGGGTCTGCGCCAAATGATGGATGCGCAATTGCACAGCATTCTAATGGCGGCGACAATATCTGTTAACTGGATTATTAAGATAAGGGTTATCGGTTATATCGATATGCGATTTACTCTACGTCAACTGCAAGTCTTCGTCGCCGTCGCCCAGCAGGAAAGCGTCTCGCGCGCTGCTGGCCTTCTGGCCTTATCTCAATCCGCCGCCAGCACGTCGATTACCGAGCTGGAGCGTCAATCCAGCTGCCAGTTGTTCGACCGCGCGGGCAAACGCCTGAGCCTCAACGCCCTCGGTCACCAGCTATTGCCCCAGGCGGTGGCACTGCTGGACCAGGCCAAGGAGATCGAGGACCTGCTCAACGGCAAGTCGGGCTTCGGCTCCCTGGCGGTCGGGGCCACGCTGACCATCGGCAACTACCTGGCCACGCTGCTGATCGGCAGCTTCATGCAGCAGCATCCCGAGAGCCAGGTGAAGCTGCATGTGCAGAACACTGCGCATATCGTGCATCAGGTGGCGCACTACGAAATTGATCTGGGTCTAATCGAAGGCGACTGCAGCCACCCGGACATCGAGGTGCAAACCTGGGTGGAAGATGAACTGGTGGTGTTCTGCGCCCCCCAGCATCACTTGGCCAAGCGCGGCCAGGCGACCATGGAAGAGCTGACCCATGAAGCCTGGATCCTGCGGGAACAAGGCTCTGGAACACGCCTGACCTTTGACCAGGCCATGCGGCATCACCGCAGCGCGCTGAATATCCGCCTGGAGCTGGAACACACCGAGGCAATCAAACGCGCGGTGGAATCAGGCTTGGGGATTGGCTGCATTTCCCGGCTGGCGCTGCGCGACGCCTTCCGGCGTGGCAGCCTGGTACCGGTGGAAACCCCGGACCTGGACCTGGCCCGGCAGTTCTACTTCATCTGGCACAAGCAGAAGTACCAGACCTCGGCGATGCGCGAATTCCTCGAGCTGTGCCGGTCGTTCACCGCCGGGGTGCAGCGCAGCGACGAGATTGTACTGCCGACCATTGCCTAGATCAGGATCACGGCCCACACCAGGGTAATCATAGTCAGCGCTACGAACTGCGCGGCGCTGCCCATGTCCTTGGCGTTTTTCGACAAGGGGTGCAGGTCCAGGGAAATCCGGTCGATCGCCGCTTCGACGGCGGAGTTGAGCAACTCGACGATCAACGCCAGCAGGCACACGGCGATCAGCAGCGCCCGCTCTACCCGGCTGACGTTAAGGAAGAAACTCAGCGGGATCAGGATGACATTGAGCAACACCAGCTGACGAAACGCCGCCTCGCCGGTGAAAGCAGCACGCAGGCCATCCAGGGAATATCCGCCTGCGTTGAAAATACGTTTGATACCGGTTTGACCCTTGAAAGGCGACATAGAGTAGGCAACTGAGCAAAAAGGTGTGGGGAAACTAGAGTAAGCAAAGTCAAAAAAACGTGAATGAACAGCGTCTTAATGCTGCGAAATTGACTCAAGTTGTTGCAAGAGCAGCGCCGCCTGGGTTCGCGTACGTACGCCGAGCTTGCGGAAGATCGCCGTGACGTGAGCCTTGATGGTCGCTTCCGACACGCTCAGCTCGTAGGCAATCTGTTTGTTCAATAGACCTTCGCAGACCATGGTCAATACGCGGAACTGCTGGGGCGTGAGGCTGGCCAGGCCATCACGTGCGGCCTTGGCTTCGTCGGAGACGTTGATCTCTTCAAAGGCCTGCGGCGGCCAGGAGACATCGCCATCCAGCACCGTGCGCACGGCTTTCTGGATGTCTTCCATGGAGCTGGACTTGGGAATGAAACCACTGGCACCGAACTCCTTGGAGCGCACCACCACCGACGCCTCTTCCTGGGCCGATACCATCACCACCGGTATCTGCGGGTATTGCCCACGCAGCAGCACCAGCCCGGAAAAACCGTAGGCACCCGGCATGTTCAGGTCCAGCAGGACCAGGTCCCAGTCGGACTTTTCGGTAAGGCGGGTTTCCAGCTCGGCAATGCTGGCGACTTCGACGAGGCGTACATCCGGCCCCAGGCCCAACGTGACCGCCTGGTGCAGCGCACTGCGAAACAGCGGGTGGTCATCGGCAATCAGGATTTCGTATGTGGCCATTTATTAAATGATCCTGTTTTTTAGGGCGGCACTGATGGGTTCAGTGCTCGCCAACGCGCAAGGTGGCTGCCAGGCCAGCAGTCACCAGAGGGCGCGCTCAACGTCAAAAAGCGACGTATCCAATCTGTGACAGCGCCCCAATCGGCGCCAAGCATGCCCAGCGTAGCCTGGGTGGTCAAGCGCTACGCCCGTGGCTATTTTAGCGGGCTGCGCGTTTGCGCGGCCATCATGCAAAGGTCGGCTGGCCATGACACCTATAGATAAGGTGCAAGGCGAGTATGGACGACATCGGCCGGGTCCAGCGCCAGTTGAAACTTGGCGGCCAGGTAGTGAGTGCTGAATACGTCCAGATAGGCATCCAGGACTTCACTGGCTGCGGCATCTTCAGCCAGCTCCAGGCACAGCGCGGCGACTTCGGCGGTGCAGAAGTGGTCATCACGCTTGGAGCGACGCAGCTTGTAGCGCGACAGTTGCTCGGGCGCCAGGCTCAGCACCGGCAAGTGCTCCAGGTACGGGCTCTTGCGGAACATCTTGCGCGCCTCGCTCCAGGTGCCGTCCAGCAAAATGAACAGCGGGCGCTTGCCCTCCTCCAGCCTGACCTGATGGACCACCCGCTCCGGGGCCACGAATTCGCCGGGAAAGACGATGTATGGCTGCCATTGCGGGTCGGCCAGCAAGGTCAGCAACTCCGGCTCAACCTCAGTGCGCGACCAGGGGAACGCGGTCGTGTCGTTGATCACATCGGCAATCAGCCAGCCGGTGTTGCTGGGTTTCATCGGCTCTACGTCGTGCATCAGCAGGCACATGCCGGATCTGGCCTGGACCTTGGGCCGCCAGGCGCACAGGCAGTACTCGGGAATCACCCGGCAGCCGGGGCAGCGTTCGGCCCGCGAGCCTCGCGCTACAAACGGTTTTACGGCACGGGCCAGGCGCTGCGTGCGCAAACGGGAGACGGCATGGCTCATCGGGTGCGCCGCAGGGAAGTGGAAATCGACACGGATAGAACTCGGAAGGCAAAAGTTACCGCAGTTTACCAGAGCCGCCCCCGGCCACCTGCACTTCCCGGCAATAGGCTGGCCCTAGGGACAAGCGGTCACCTATAATCCCGCGCCACTGAACGCACAGCGCAGTGGCTGGTCTATGCACCAGTAACCGAATCAGGAGAGTTTCATGCTGCGTCTTATGCCACGCCTTGTAGTTCCGTCCGTCGCCCTCGCGCTGGTGTTGCCTCTGGGTGCCCAAGCGGCCTCGTTGCTGGAGGCTCAACTGAACAGGAAGCTGCAAAGCGTCGCAGAGGAAACCAACAAAGAACTGCCACGGGAAATTGACGAAAAGACCCTGGAAGTTGCCTACACCGTTGAAGGCTTGCAGCTGATTGACCATTTGAGCGTACTGCCCGACCGCGCCGAGCAAATGCGCGCCAACCCCAAGGCTGTGTACTTCCAGCTCGGCCAAAGTGTGTGCCTGAACAAGGGTTACCGCGAGCTGATGGCCAAGGGCGCGATCATGCGCTATGAAATCACCGAGAACAAAACCAACCGCCCGGTAGCTTCGGTGAAGTTCCAGGAAGCAGATTGCCCGGCACCGGCTGCCGCGAAGAAGAAAAAGTAAGTGACACCTCCTGTCGCGCGCCGCTGACCAGCGGCGCGCAATATCCCCCTCTGCACTCTCTGCCATTGTCCGCTCGCGGCAGCGTCTAAACTCCCTCAGAAGTGATCAATAAGCGGTTGCCAGCCAAGACTTTATAGGCTCATGATCAATTCATCCTGAACGCCTGGAACATCGGGTTTTCACACCGTCCTGTAACATTTTCAGGGCAAAAGAGGGTTGCCCTCCTGAGCGTGCAATGCAAAGGTTTTTAATCATAAGGAATATACAGAACCGGTATCGCCCACCTCGTTAATCAGAGGCAACGACACATGCAGTGTCGTGGTCCCGACGAATTTCTCGCCGGCACCCAGGGTTCTGTGAAGAAGGAGAAGTTGAATGCCTTACGAACCGAATGAACTCCTGATCCGTCAATTTGAAGAAAACGGCACCGACCTCACGCAGCAGGTCGACGCGCAACTCCACTTGATTGCGCCCAACAGCCCAAATATCCCCCTTTATCGCGACATGATCTTCACCGTGTTGCGCATGGCCCAGGACGACCGCAGCCGCTGGAATGCCAAGATCACCTTGCAGGCGATCCGGGAACTGGACCACGCCTTCCGCGTGCTCGAACAGTTCAAGGGGCGGCGCAAAGTCACGGTGTTCGGCTCGGCGCGCACGCCGGTGGAAAGCCCGCTGTACGCATTGGCCCGGGAAGTGGGCGCGGTCCTGGCCCGTTCGGACCTGATGGTGATCACCGGCGGTGGCGGCGGCATCATGGCGGCGGCCCACGAGGGTGCCGGCCTGGAGCACAGCCTGGGGTTCAACATCACCCTGCCCTTTGAACAGCACGCCAACCCGACCATCGATGGCACCGAGAACCTGCTGTCCTTCCACTTCTTCTTTACCCGCAAGCTGTTCTTCGTCAAGGAAGCCGACGCCTTGATCCTGTGCCCGGGCGGTTTCGGTACCCTGGATGAAGCGCTGGAGGTGCTGACCCTGATCCAGACCGGCAAAAGCCCGCTGGTACCGGTGGTACTGCTGGATGCACCGGGCGGTAGCTTCTGGCAAGGCGCACTGGACTTTATCCGCAGCCAGCTTGAGGCCAATCGCTACATCCTGCCCACCGACCTCAAGCTGGTTCGCCTGGCGTACAGCGCCGAAGAGGCGGTGGACGAAATCAACCAGTTCTACGCCAACTTTCACTCCACCCGCTGGCTGAAGCGCCAGTTTGTGATTCGCATGAATCATCCGTTGAGTGACCGCGCACTGGCCCACCTGCAGGAGGCGTTCGCCGGCCTTCGCCTCAGTGGCGACTTCCAACAAATCGCGTACACCGGCGAAGAGCATGACGAGCCAAGCTTCAGCCATCTGACGCGGCTGGTGTTCAACTTCAACGGGCGTGATCAGGGACGGTTGCGGGAATTGGTGGATTACATCAACTTGCCGGAAAACTGGGCCCAGGCTCAGGGAAAACCGCAGCAGCGGGTGACGGAGACGGCGTGACCTGACACGGAAACGAAAAAAGGCCCGCTATTTTCATAGTGGGCCTTTTGGGTTGTGTCAGGTAGAACGATGCGCAGGTTGGGGCCGCTGCGCAGCCCAGCGGGAGCAAGCTCCCTCGCCACACCAAGCCCCGCAATGATCAGAGCAACCATTTACCAGGCGCAGCCTTCAGTCATCCATATCCCGACCGCTCAACAGGCGACTGATCATCTCCATCGAAAACCCGCGATAACTCAGGAAGCGACCTTGCTTAGCCCGCTCACGCGCATCAATAGGCAGATGACCGGCAAACTTGCGCCGCCAGGTTTCTTCCAGTTGTGCCTGCCAACTGATGCCGCACTCACGCAACGCGAGTTCGATATCAGCACGCTGCAGGCCACGCTGGCTCAGCTCTTCACGAATTCGTGCAGGGCCATAGCCGGATCGGGCTCGGTAGGAGACGAAACTTTCGAGGTAACGGGACTCCGACAGCAGCCCTTCTTCCGTCAAACGGTCAAGGGCTGCGTCGATCATCTCGGGATCTGCGCCACGCTGACGCAGCTTACGCGTCAGCTCGACTCGACCATGCTCGCGCCGTGCGAGCAGGTCCATTGCAGTGCGCCTTACGGCGACGGGTGTATCCAGGACAACGCTCATCGTTTGCTTCAGATGTCAGTGTCGACTTCTTCTACTTCTTCAACCGGCTCGCGGTTGGCGGCAGCCTTGACGTCAGGTGCCGGGGTCAGCAACTTGTCGCGGATCTGCTTCTCGAGCGTAGCGGCAACATCCGGGTTATCCGCAAGGAACTTGGCCGAGTTGGCCTTGCCCTGGCCGATCTTGCTGCCGTTGTAGGCATACCAGGCACCGGATTTCTCGACGAAACCGTGCAGCACGCCCAGGTCGATCATCTCGCCGTTCAGGTAGATACCCTTGCCGTAGAGAATCTGGAACTCGGCCTGACGGAACGGCGGGGCCACCTTGTTCTTCACGACTTTAACGCGGGTTTCGCTACCGACAACCTCGTCACCTTCCTTCACCGCGCCGGTACGACGGATGTCCAGACGGACCGAAGCGTAGAACTTCAGCGCGTTACCACCGGTGGTGGTTTCCGGGCTGCCGAACATCACGCCGATCTTCATCCGGATCTGGTTGATGAAGATCACCAGGCAGTTGGCGTTCTTGATGTTACCGGTGATTTTACGCAGGGCCTGGGACATCAAGCGGGCTTGAAGGCCCACGTGCATGTCGCCCATTTCGCCTTCGATTTCAGCCTTGGGTACCAGGGCTGCCACGGAGTCGACCACGATCACGTCGATGGCGTTGGAGCGCACCAGCATGTCGGTGATTTCCAGCGCTTGCTCACCGGTGTCCGGTTGCGAAACCAGCAGGTCGTCAACGTTGACGCCCAGCTTGCCGGCGTATTCAGGATCCAGGGCGTGCTCGGCATCGACGAACGCACAGGTGGCGCCCATTTTTTGTGCCTGGGCAATCACCGACAGGGTCAGGGTGGTTTTACCGGAAGATTCAGGACCGTAGATCTCAACGATACGGCCTTTTGGCAGGCCGCCAATGCCGAGCGCGATGTCCAGCCCCAGAGAGCCAGTGGAGATAGCCGGGATCGCCTGACGGTCGTGATCGCCCATACGCATTACGGCACCCTTGCCGAATTGACGTTCGATCTGACCCAGGGCCGCAGCCAAGGCTTTCTTCTTGTTGTCGTCCATTAAAGTCCTCACGTAATCAATAAGGCCTGGCGGCCAACACCTGTATAAGTAGACAGTATTGTTCCACAAAGATCCGTGATCGCCTACCCCTGATTTTCTATTTCTGCTGCAGCTCGTCGCAACAAGCCCTCTAGCGCGGCCTTTACCGTTTGTCGGCGGACCTCGTCGCGGTTGCCGGGGAAGTGTTCGAGCTCGGCGGTAACCTCATCGCCCACGCCCCACGCCAGCCATACGGTGCCCACCGGCTTGTCCGGCGAACCGCCATCGGGCCCGGCCACGCCGCTGACTGCCACGGCAAAACGCGCCAGGCTTTTCTCCTGGGCGCCCCGCACCATCGCCTCCACCACTTCGCGACTGACGGCACCGACCTTGGGGAACAGGGCCTCCGGCACATTCAGCTGCCGGGTCTTCTGGCGATTGGAATACGTGACATAGCCCGCCTCGAACCAGGCCGAACTCCCGGGAATCCGCGTGATTGCCTCGGCGATACCGCCGCCGGTGCACGACTCGGCCGTCGTGACGTGGGCATTGAGAACCTGCAAGCGTCGGCCAAGTTCAGCGGCGAGTTGAGTAATTTCCTTCACGGTCATCTCCTGGAGTGGACGGGCGTTTGCCTACCCTACAGGAGCCCATGGGCCATGCAAGTTACAAGAGACTAACGCGCGACGGCCCGGACATACGCCTGGCAGGCGCGCAAGGCGATCATTGCGTTGTCGCCGTCGTCGGTGATGCCGATAATTCGTTGAGCATGCGCCGGGTCAAGTCGGGCTCGCGGGGCGCCATGAACCACGCCGCCGGGGGTGGCGGTGGCTGGCATTGGGCAGCCGCTGGCTGAATCGCTGGCGTCGAGAAGGACTGACAACCGCACATCAGCAGTGGCCAGGCGATCCCGCAGGTGAGCCTGAGCGCGTTGTGCATCGGAAAGCTCCCGGGTGTGTTGTTGGTCGCTGGCGCTGAGTTGTTGCTCCAGTGCCAGCCGTTTGTCCTGTTCGGCCTGTTGTTGCTGGCTGAGTGCTGCGGCATGCAGAGCCTGCAGGTGCTCGAGTTGTGCGCCATATCGCCAAGCCTGTACCTGCCAGGCAACACCCGCCGAAACTGCGAACAACAGGCAAAACCCAAGCAGGCGATACGACGTCAGGAAGCCCATGACACCGCCTTCGCCCGCGCCCACAGTTGCATACGGTTCTCCAGACCGTTGAGGCCACCATTGATGCGCCGGGTGATCGTGGTGAACTGGTCCTGGTCAGCCAACTCGTTCAAGCCATTGCGCTGCCAGAACCACGCGGCAGATTCGCACGCCCATTGCGGCGTCTCCAGCAACTCCGGTTGGTGCAACAAACGCTCATCGCCGAACAGTGCCTGACTGCACGCCAGGTAGTTGCGCCGGCCGGTGATCTGGATCAGGCCGCGGCCGCGATACTTCTGGCCGTCGCCATCAGTTTCCGGGGAGTTGCCAAGGCGGGCGGCCAAGGTACCGGTGTCGTATTTGCTCAGGTATTGATCGCTGCCCAGCTCACGTACGTAGCGCAGTTCGCCGGATTCGTGGCCGATTTGGGCGAGGAAGGCGGCGATGCGTTTGGGTGTGGTGATTTGGTGACGTGCAGTAGCCTCGTTTAAAGGAGCTAAAAAAATGCCCGCTCTAAGGCGGGCTCCAGGCATTACCTGGATAAGTTGAGGGAGTGTTATCAGCATCGTTTTTTACTCTCACACGCCCAGATATTTACTGAGCAACAGCGTCCAACCAAGGCCATCCAGCGGGCCGTTTGGCTATCGAGGGGATAGGGTAGAAGGAACCGATCGAGCACGTCATTGCGGTGACGACAATCCGTTCGCCTTGATCGTGCATCGGTAGCTTTCCTTGCGTTTGCCGACGGCCGTCAGCGTGTCGATGGACCAGCGCCCCTGCATGAAGCCGGGCCAGGTTTCATCCAGCACCAGCAGCCCTTCGGCCTGGAACGCCGGGTTGCCGGGGCATATCACATTGATCTGCAGGCCTTCACGGCTAACTCGGCGCATCTCGCCTTCGGCCGCCGTCCTGGCTTCGTCTTCGCTCTGGTAGCGCTGGGCAAGGACTTTGAACGGCGCACCGCCCACCTCCACCTCACGTTTCTTGCAGGTAGCGGCATCCCACCAGGACGCCTTGGCCCCTTCGAACTTGGCCCGGCTGGTCTCGGTAAAACTGGCGCTGATAAACGCGCGGTCGCCCGGACGGTTATCACGAGTGACCGACAGCCGCACTTCTTGCAGCGGCTTGCCCGACAGCGAGGTGATCTGGCCTTTACGGCCCAGCACATACAGCTCGTCGACAGGCTTGGCCACCGCATCAAAACGCTTGGCAAGCCGGGTCAGGAAGCTCATGTCGCTTTCGTTGGTCTGGTCGATGTGAGCGATCGTTTCAGCGTCCAGATCCGGCGCGACCCTGGGTGAGAATCCATAACGTATGGTCAGTTGGCGGAACAGTGCGCCCAGGGTGGTTGGCCCATGGCTGGCTGTGCGGCGCTGTTTGAATTCGTCCTGGTCGAACGGCGCCGCCGTGGCCACCAGCACCAGGCGCAGGGGGAACAGGTACGGGGTGCGCTGGGTAATCTTGAAGAGCCCCTTGTCCTCCAGGCCGGTCTCCAGGTAACCGACCCGCAGGCCGATCCTCCCACCCAGGCTGGGCAATCCCTCAAGCCCTTCGATGTCGAGGGTCAGCTTGAGCTGGTCGGAGACGAAGCCTGCGGCATCGGTGTGTTCCCACTCCAGTAATCGCTCGTTGAGCAGCGCGGCATTGGTCCCGTAAATTTCCACCGCCGGTGTGAATCCAAGTGCCATGGTTCCTCCTTAATCCCAAACCGAAACCGGTTTTTTTGCGGCGGGCCGCGCGTCCAGCTCCGGTACGATTACACCGATGCCGGCCGGCAATACCGCCCCGTGTTCCGCGAGGTCCGGGTTGAGATGCCACAGTGCTTCCTCGGCAGCGTCGTCGCTGCGACCCAGTTCGCGGTAGAGCAGCAGGTTGACGGAGTCACCGGCAATACTTCGGACTCTACGCATTGACGAATTCCTCCAGTATCAACGTCCAATTGATCAGCATGGCGGTGCCGTCGTCGATCACGTTGGCTTGTTTCTCGTCCACCGATTTGATCGTCCACAGCCCCCAGTTACGGCCAATCCCGTCCACCAACGGCAGCGGTGTACGCAAGGCCTGCAAGTCGCGCAGTTCGTCGAGCCTGGCCATGCCAATGCCACGCGCCGCCTTGCCGGCAAAGGTCAATGTTTCGAGGGCCTGGCCGGTCTGGCTGGACTTGGGTTTGCCGGCAATGATGTCCAGCGCGACCCAGCCACCGCTACTGTTACGGTCGAGGGTCGCGTAGGCAAACCCGCGCGACAGCCCGAAAATAAAGCTGCCCAACACCATTTGTTGTCGCATTAAACCGCTCCATCGGTGAGTGCCGCGTCGCGTCGCGTCGCCAGCAGGTTGTCCATCGACAGCGGCGTGAACTGCGCCTCGATCTGTTGCACGACGAGCGCCGCCAGCGCCTGGTAACTGGTCTGCTCGGGTGCGGTAATGTTGATCTGCGGGGCGAAGTTGATTTGCCGGTTGTCTGTTTGAGCGTTGGGAAGGCTTTGGCTGACCTGTTCGGGTGGCGGGAGACGGTCGTCGCTGCTCATGACTTTCTCGCCCAGGCTCGCACCGACGTCGCTGCCGACGAAAGTGCCGACGACGCCGCCCACCACCTTACCGATTGCACCGCCGGCAAAGCCGCCGATCACACCGCCCAACACTGTGCCGGCGCCCGGAATAATCGAACCCAGCGCCGCCCCGGCGAGCGTGCCAACGGCTCGCCCAATGGCCAGCCCTGCAACCTCGCCGGCCACACCACCCGCGACGCCACCGCCTATCGACCCCACACTGGCGCCAACGGACTCTTTCAGGGTGCCATTGCTCGCGCCCTTGATGAGATTGACACCCGCGTCTGCCACTACCAAAGCCAACGAACCGCGCTTCGCGATTCGGCTGGCTCTGTTGGTTTTCGTGGGCGCATCAGGGCCTGAGTTTTTGCCTGGCGTGCGCTCGCCCTGGCGTGTGTCGTTGCCTTGTGACTTCCCTTTGCTGCCGGACGGGTCGGACTTGTTGCCACCGGCATCGCGGGGCGCGTCACCCTCGCCCAGGACTTTCCCGGCGACCTTGTCGAAGACTTTGTCCACGACAGTGCCGCCGAGCTTCTTCGCCAGCGGCACCATCACCACCGCGGCCAATGTGAGGGCGGCCGTGGCTTTGGGCAGCGATTCAGCCAGCCAGCCCAAGCCATTGACCACTGAGGTCAGCACCGTCAGTGCGCCGTTTTTCAGGGGGGCAATCGCCGTATCGGAAGCTGTCTCCAGGCGGGTGGTGCTGGCCTGGAAGGCTTGTTCATGAGCTTGCGTGGAGTCTGCCCGCCCGGTCGCCGAACGCATGACCGAGCCCTGGTCTCCCAGGACCGAAGTCGCGTAAGTCGACTTGTCGGCCACCGCCGTAAAGGCCTGCTTCAGCGTGTCGATCACCGGCACCAGACTCAGAATCGAGCGGTTACCGTCGAACAACTGCGTGGCCAGTGCCGCCTGCCTTTCCTGGGGCTGCGCCTTGAGCGCCTCGAGGACCGTCAGCACTGTTTGCGGTGCGTCCTGCTTCATGCCTGCCGCAAGCACCTTCGGGTCAAGCTTGAGCTCTGCCCAGGCAGCACGCTGCCCCTCGGAGGCACCGTCACCCTTGGCCAGCGCGGCGCCGACTTTTTCCACCGCAAGCCCGGCAGACGCCCGGTTGTTACCAACCGTCAGCAACGCCGCCGAAAACGCCGCTACCTGCTCGGGGCTCATGCCCGACGTTCTCGCGGCAGTGCTCTGGCGCACAATCGAACCAATATCCACCGCATCGGCCTTGAGCGAAGCGTGGGAACCCAGCACGTTGGTGGCGTCAGCCAGATCCAGCGCCTGCGGGCGATCCAGCTTCATCGACCCACGCCAGCCGCCCATCATCTCGCCGGCCGTCTTGATATCGGTCTGAAAGGCCGCGGCGATGAGCGCGCTATCGCGGGCGAACTGCAGCAAATCAGCCTGGCGAGTTTCAAGGTCCTTGCCTACGCCGGACCGGGCCCCCACCTGCTCCACCCTTGCCAGGTCGACAGCATCTGCGCCACTCGCGGCAACCATCGGGTCGGACGCCAAGGCCAGGTTGGCTTCGCGCAGTTGTGTGCGCTCATACCCGGCAAACCCCACCACTTCATGCAGGTCGGTCATCGCCGTTTCCAGCGCCTGCGAGGGTTTGACGGTATCGGATGAGGCGCCGCCCGTGCTATTGCCCTTGCCGGTTTTCAGGGCACCCATCACATCGAGCAATGAGCCGTTGAACCTCTCCAGCGTGTCGATGAGCCGGGTCTGCCCCGTGACCAGTTGCGTCAGTTGCGCACCGACATTCGCCAGTTCCTGGCCCGGCACGTCCTTGGGTACGGCATCAAGCAAGGACGGGCCGGCAAGCATCGGCGCAATCGGCTGGATGCTGGCGCCTGCCCCGGCCGTTTCAAGCGAGCCGTAAATCGCCTCGCCGTCCCTGGCGATGAGCGACCTCAATCCAAATTTACTGTCTGCCATCCGCTCTACTCCTGTTTGACGCCAAGGCGAGTGATCGCGATGTCGTAGCGGCGCAATGCTTTTCCGGCGTCCCAGTCCAGGATTTCCGCTTCATTTACCGAGTAAATGAGCGGCACGATGTCGAGAATTACTTCGATGTCGCGCTCCGAAAGAAGTCCGCCGGTTTGTTTAAAAAATCGTCGATGCGCCCCTGCAGTTCGGTCCAGTCGGGCACGCTGAGGTCGGCGAGATCCGGGATCATCAGGCCGGTGCAGTGGGCAGTGATGAACTCGGCGCGCTCTTTGTTGGTGGCGAGTTTTTTCATCGCCTTGGTGGCGCGCAAGGCGGGCATTTCCAGGGTCAGGCTGGTGAGACGGCGGCCGCCGGTGTCAAGCGGCAACAGCAGCGAGACGTGCTCACTGGTCGCCGATTCGCGGGGCTGCTCGTCGGCGTCGAGGAAGTACGAGGCAGGCCGGGTCGACATGTCGTGCACGTACTGGGCGATGCTCACATAGTCCGGACGCTTGAGTTGGTCGAGTTCTTTTTCCGACAGGCCGGTGGCGAGTTTGGCCAGTTCGAAGAACTGATCGTCCTCGTCATCACCGGCCCGGGCCAGCGCGTCTTTTTGCGCGGCGTAGAACAACGGCTTGAGTTGAATCTGCTCGATCAGCGCGCCGGTATCAGCGGTGATCGGCGACAGCAGGATGTGCAGCGGAGGCATCCAGGCCATGAGTCAATTCCTTGGTGAAGTATGGGAGCGGGAAAACCCGCTCCCGGGGCCTTAAGGCATCAGTACCGCGCGGCGGGCATCGCCGAGGATGTCGACGCCGTTAAGCACGAACTTCTGGGTACGCACGTCGATGTCGATCACCGGGATGCCGTTTTCCAGGCGGTTGTAGGTGCGGCAGGAGAACTCCAGGGTGATGGCGGGTTTATCGCCCATCTTCAGGGTTGTCTCGGTCAGGGTTTTCAGCTTGCCGCCGATGGTGTGGTAGGTGAAGTAAGTCTTGCCGTCCTGGTCCTGGCCGGCTTCACGCACGTTCAGCAAAATGTCGTCGCCCAGGCGCACCCCCAGGGCAAGCATGATTTCCGGACCCGCACCTTGCAGCTCCAATGTGGCGTTGAGCACTTTGGCGCTCTTGGCCATTTCTTCGGCGATGAAACGTCCGCCGGTCATCTGTTCCATGTCGAAGTCGATCTTCGGCGGTGCGAACGAGGTGACCGTCGCCGACAACGGCAGGCCTTGAAGGGTGGCCGCCATGGCCTGTCTGATTCGGTTGGTAAACATTAGAGAACGTCCTCCAGGAACTGCTCGATGATTTCATCGCGGGCGTTGAGTTGATAAATCATGTGTTCGTTCGGCGCGTAGCGGCCGTAGTCGATGACGATGAACCAGGTGCCGTTCTTGTACTTCTCGACACTGTTCAATTCCGGGTGCAGGTACACGCTGCCGCCGGGAATGGTCTCGTCGGCCACCAGGGTTTGCAGCCAGTCGTTGATGCGCTTGACCTCCTGGTCCATGAACGACTTGGTCAGGTTCTTGGCCATGGCTTTCTGGCCGGCCTTGACCAGCTTGCGGCTGATCGCATCTTCCAGGCCCACGTAGCTGATGAACTTGCCGGTGATGGAGCGGTTACCCAGCAGCGAGAAACCGCCGAGGACGGTGCGGGCGTAGTAGCTCACGCCGTAGCGGTTGAGCAGGTCGCCTTCGGTGGAGGTGTCGAGGATGTTGTACTCAACCACGCGGGACACGTCTTCGGCGAAGGTCACCTGATTGCCCGGGCTTTCCCATTGCTTGACCTTGGCCAGCGCGGCGATGGCCAGGGACGACGGCGCCAGGAACACGTTTTTCTTCGCGGCCTTGGAGTACACCGACGGCATGTTGTGCACCAGCAGGCAACGGTCGAAACCGAGATCGGCACCGCCCAGTTCGCCGCTGTAGGTCACCTGATCGGCGACGGTTGCGTCCTTGCCGTCCAGCACCACACGGGCCTTGATGCGCTTGCCGAAGGAGGCGAATTCGCCGGCCACGGCCTTGGTGCCGGTGAAGCCCGGGGCGCCGATGATGGTCAGGTCTTCGGGGACGCTGGCCAGGGCGGCGAGGCCCAGTTTGCGGCCGGTGACCGGCTCTTCACCGCCGATTACGTTATTGATGGTGTCGGCCGGGGTGGTGCCCTCGTCGACGATCACAACGTAGACCGGCACCTTGACCACTTTGAGGATCTGGTACACGGCGTGGAACAGCGTGCCGGTTTCAGCGCCGGTAGGGTCCAGCAGCGCCTGGGTGGTGAAGCTGTTGATGCGGAACGGGGCGTTTTTCGGAATCGACGCATGGGCGTTGGGGGCGGTGCCCACCAGGCCGATGACGTTATCGCCCAGGCCACCCATGGCCTCGGGGGATTCGGTGGCGTTCACGGTGATGCCGTTGTGTTCGAAGTTCAAAACCTCAGCCATGATCAGTCAGCCTTCTTCGGGGTGGAGTTGAGGACGCTGGTCAGTTCCAGGCGGCCAGCGGTGCGCAGGGCGGATGCTTCGACGTCCAGCAGTTCCAGTTCCTCGCCGGCGGTAGACCAGTGGCCGTTGCCGGTGGGGAATGGAATGAGGACGGTGTAGGTTTGGCGATTGGCCATAGGTGGATCTCCGGGCGAAAAAAAACCGCGAAGGCGGTTTTGTGTGACTGTCACGAGAATGGAACATGGGACCGTTAGGCGATCTGCTAACGCTCTTTTTAAGGAAGTGCTAGTTGTGGTAATTCAGAAACGAGATCTTGCGGACTGAACACCTCGCGCGTCTCCTGCTCGACGGCATCAAACTGCTCATAGCAGTAAGCCCAGCACAGCGACCGCCAGGAACGGAAGGCCTGGCCCTGAGCCTGAAAGCGCGGTACTGCCGGCTCATCGGCATAGCTAATCGCATTCTTGATATCGTCATATCCTGCGGACTTGGCCGTCTGATCCAGAAACGCCTGAACTACCGCAACACACTCAAGCTTGCGCTGTTCCCACGTCAATTCGGGCGGTTCCAAAATAATGGGGCGATTACCATCGGCCCCGATCACTTTGCCAGAGGCTTGAGCTGCGAAAAGTGCTTGGTACTCTTCAAGACTGACTTCCCGCAGCTCTCCTGCGAGCGGCAGGCAGCAGTCCGGATTTGCCACTTCAATCAAGGGTGGTTCTGCCGTGACATCTGCAATGCCAACGGTAGGCCGTTGCGCTTCAGGGGCGCTGGGATCAACTTCCCAAGCGGGATCCGGAATGTTGACCATAGGCCTTTCCCACGTCGGATCGGGGATCCGAAGTGTCCGCTCGCCATGGGCTCGGGTATCGTAAAAACCTAATGTTTGGGCATGAAAGAAAATCGTCATAGTCAGTAGCCTGTGGCCTCCCAGTAAATATCATCAGGTGAGTTGAACGGGCCGGAAATAACCGAAAACTGCGTATTGCTGACGATCAAGGTATTAGTGCCCGTTGCGGCATCGGAGTAAAAGAGACTCGTCCGGCTTGCAACAAGCGATGCACACCGATTGGGGAACGCGATAGGAAAACTGCGATGGGTGACGGTATCCGAAGCGCCCAAGGTAATTCCCCACTGCTTGATCATTCCCGTCTGGGCACACTTCCACCAACCATTGGGCCCAAGTGAGGCCGTATTTTTAAGCACGGCTCCCGGCACGTCGGCTGTGGCCGGCGGCAGGTTTGTCAGGCCGGCGGCGTTGCCGCTGTAGATGCCTGAGATCGACAAATGCCCCCCTTCGGTAAGGGTCATGGCGTTATTCGTTCCGCCCACATGAGTGACGACCTGTGCCGGCGAGGTGCTGGTTCCGCCGGAATAGGCCTCCATTGCCGCGAGGTGTCGCTCATTCCAGCACGTTGCTCGCCACACCATGTATGCCAAGTAGTTTGCCGGCGCATTGATCTGCACAGCTGGCGAGCGGCCTCGCCATGCTACAAATCCGCCGCCCATGTCAGGTAGTTCAAAGCTGGCGGTGCCTGACATCAAGCCACCCGTGGTGGGTAACTTGGAGTTGTCGGAAATCGCGATGTTGGCCGAGCCATCGAATGGCACACCATTGATTTGGCGTGGTGTTGCCAGCCGGGAGGTTGTTCCGGAGTTTCCGGACACATCAATATTGTAGGAACCTTGCAGTCGTGCAGCGGGTACCGCCCCCTTCGTCAGGGCGCTCGCGTTAAGGTTAATGAGTTGGCCACCCTCGCCGATGTAGGCGCCCTTGATGGTCAAGTTACCTTGGCCTTCAAATAGGAAAGCGCTCGGCACAGCTCCCATATGAAGTGCTACTACCGGGAGCGAGGTAGACGTTCCACCAGAGTAGACATCCATGGACGCCAGATGACGTTCCCCCCACATCGTCCCCTTCCAAATAGAGTAACCATACGAGTTGATCGGACAATTGATCTGGATGGCGGGGATACGCTTTTGCCAATCGACAAAGGCCCCTCCCATGCCAGAAAACTCTGCGCTGATTGCGCCAGTCATAGTTCCGCCTTTTACGGGCAACTTCGACTCATCCGTCAGTTTCCCGAACATCGACGCAACTTCATCTTTCGTATAGGCATCCCTGATGCCCATCTCAGCCAACGTTCCAGGGTTCGTGCCGCCTATGGTTCGACCATATTTGTCGACAGTCAGAACTTTGTAGGTGCCAGCCTGAACACCACTTCTTCCCGCCAGCATCTCGAATACCAGCGGGGTGGAGCCCAACGCGATAACCCCTTTGCTGACCAACTGCCACAAAGAGCCTCCATAGGCAGTGCCCTCTTCGACAATTACGCTAAGTCCAGGAGTGACTCTTTGACTGGAGCTGGCATCCATCGAGCGCGACCAGGCACTATTGGCAACAATATAAATACCGTTGTCCTTCGCCAACGTCTGACCTGCGACCAGTACGCGTTGGCCAGCAATCACTGCAACCCCATCGATTTGCTGCGCGCCACTCAGGACGATATTTGCCGTAGCCGCCACACGAACCGACTGCTTGCTATCAAGCTTGGCCAGCTCGTCGCCGAGATAATCAACAACCCATGCCCGAGTTGCCTTGACGACAGTGTCATCAATCAGCAATGTCACCAGAGACGCATTACTCGTTTCGAAAATCGAGCGGATGTAAAACTCTTTGCCCGACCCAGATGTCGCCAGTACGGGTTTGAACGACTCCGGATACTTGACGATGGCGTACAACACGCCGCTATCGGTCCAGATACCCGCCTCGCGCACATACCACCCACCGACATCTGACGGAATCGTCACCTCTGCCAGGAGCCAGCTGGGATTTTTCTCGTCTTGGAAAAGGGCATTCAATGGCCCCCGCCATACCTCACGCTTCAATGCTTTGGCGGTCGCATCCGGGTTATAGACAGCGCCGTTGCCATCACCAACCGAAATTTGTGCAAGCTTGATCGGAAGCCCAGCAGCCTTGCAGGCAGTTTCGTAGGCAATTCCATCATTGGTAAGAAGAGTATAAAAGTCGGCCATTTAGGACCTCTGTGGATAAATAGTGAGCGTCTCGACGCTATAAAGCCCCGCGGCAGAGAATGCATTGCCGGCGGCTTTCAGACCGTCGATAACAATCGGATGGATAATGGTAAGTTCGCCGCATACCGTCGCGGCAGCGATGGAATGGGTACCAGATGCGCTCAATCCCACAGAGACCGACAGGATGTCGCGTTCGCTTTTTGCAGCGACTAATCGCTGGTCCAGTCGAGCGTCCATTTCTTCGCTGTAGGCCAGGCTTGTGAACGCTCTCACCGAAAAACTGTAAGGCGCACCGATTGGCGTTTGCTCGTACCACGAGCGAACCTGCGGGACCAACTGCAGCCCTGTAGCGGCGTTTTCCAGCGCTTTACGTGTACCGGACTGGCGAGCGGTCGGCCAAGCGAGCTTCACCGTGCCCCTCTTTTCAGCCTCAGGAGCACTGGAACTCCATTCAGTAACACCACGATCTGCAGCCAGGTACGGTAAGAATTCCACTGGCGTCTGCAGCGGATTCATCAAGGCGGGAAAGGGTGGCGTCACCCGATCGAGCAATTGCCCGAAACCCAGGTCCAGCGCCTTCTCCAACGGCGAACTGTTGGCGGGCAGCAAACTGCCTTTGGGCTCACTCATAGCGTGCGCACCTCCACCTCGACACCCGTGCAATACGGAGCCTGGAACGCGGTGGTGACGATCGGCTCCAGCGGTTCAAGGATTTGCAGTTGTGCAGCTCCCGCCGAGTGGATGGCGTAGTCGATCCAGCTCGGGTCCACCCGCCCTTCCAGGCGATGGCAGGACTCTGCATAGTCTTGCAGCAGTTTCTGGGCGGCGACTTGAGTGAGCCCGGAATCCGGGCCGGCGTTGATCTTCGCCACCACGCGGATTTTGTAGCGCAGGATCTGCGCCCCCTGCACCGTGACGAGATCCGTTTCCGGTCGCACGTCAGGCCGGGCGAAATGCCGACGTACACCGTCAAGCAGATCAGCAGAAGGTGTGCCATCCCCGTCTCGGGACAGGACCGTGACCATCACTTCGCCGGGCGCGGTTCGACGGCCGTTGCCATCCTTGACCCGTGCCGCGTAGCCGTCCGGGTCGAAGGTATAAGTGACCGTCACCACACCCGGGGCAGCACTTTGCACTTTCACCGATGGACGCTCACCGAGGGTGAAAACCTCCCGGCGATACTGCATCCGCGAACCCGCCGCCGGAGCGTGAGGCGCGAGGTAATAACGCAACCGGGCGTCATCGTCGCTCTCCAATATTGGCGGTACCGGCGGGAAAGCCGCCGGGTCACCAGGGTCGAGCACCTGGCGCTCCAGGCCCATGTCCGCCAGGCGCGCATCGAGGTTGCTGCCGGTGGCCCACCACGCCAGCATCTGCTTGATGCGGGCGTTGTATTTGCGCTCGTGGGTTTGCAGGCGAACGCAAAAAGCTTCCAGCGCCAACGTCAGCAACTCGCTCTCGTTCTCCAGGCTGACCTTCAGCTTGGCGGCATTTTCTGGTGCACGAGTGGCGACGTAATCGACGACAAACGCCTTGAACTCCGCCAGCAACGGTTCGAACTCATCGACCGCAATGATCGCTGGCTCAGCCAACTGGTTCTGGCCGGGTATCAGCATGCTCATGTCACCACCTCGAAGGATTGCTTGCGGTTTTTCCAGGTGCCGGCGAAGCGCAGCAACAGGCCGGCGCCCTGGCGGTTGGCGACGATGACTTGCGGCTCGAAGTCGGCGATGCCGTTCTGCGGGTTGTAGAACGCCTGGGCGGCATGGCTCTGGGCGAGAATCAGCAGGTCATCGCCGAGGTTTTGCCCGAGCAGCTGCGGGATCATCGAGCCGTACAGCGGGCGCTTCTGGCGAGTGCCCAAGGGCGTGGTCAGCGCTCGGGTAGCGCGCTGCACAAATTGCAGCCAGTCATCGACCGCCGCCCCGGTGTTTCTATCGATTCCGATCATGGGATGTCCTTGTCAGGGGCTGATGACTCGACCCTGGTGGTCCACCACCGGGCCGCTGAAGTGCGCGCCGCCGGCGTCCAGCAACAGGCTGCTGCCGCCGACTTGCAGCGTGATGCCCTGGGCGCTCATCGTGAGGGTGGCGGCGCCGACCTTGATGTCGACCTGTTCGCGGGAACCTGTGAACGTGGTGGGGCCATTGACCCAGTTGAAGGTATGGCTGGCGTCGTCGTAGTCGCTCTGGGTACCGTCCTGATGGCGGCGCCGGGTCAGTGTCGAAGCGCTGGAGACCGGTGGAAAGCGGTCGCTGTTCAAGCCGAACAAGGCCACCGATTGCGCCCCGCCCTCCCCGGCGCCGTAGTTGAGCAGCAAACATTGCTCGCCTACTGACGGGATGCGGGTTTCCGTCTGCGCTCCGGCGCTGGGGTTGAAAAAGCGGATCGCCGGGGTGAGCAGTTCGCCGTGGCTGACCTTGCAGGTATTGCTGGCGGCGTCGACCTCCTGGCACACGCCGATTCGGCAGAAACTTTCGGCGCGTCGATACAGGTCTTCGAGCTGGCTTTCCATTTCCGCCAGGCGCTCCACGATCGGCCCCAGCTGCATGCGTAACAGCGCGTCGAACATGGGCTACTCCGCCAGCGGCTTGTATTGGTCGGGGTCGTCGATGTTCGACACGTCCCAGGTGCAGGCAAAAAGCGGCTTGCCTGTGGGATCGTTGAGCAACGGCGGCCCGATATAGAGGGTTTGGGTGAAGGTGACGGTCCAGGTGTCGTAGTCCGTCTCTGCGCTGGTGCGCATTGAAGGCGCAGCGACGATGCTGGTCGGCAGGTCGCACTGCGCCTGCGGCAGGTTCCAGCGGTTATCCAGCACCAGGTCCATCAGTTGGCTGGCCAGGTCGCAGGCATCAAAGGGCAAGGCACCCGGGGCCACCATGGCCTTGAGTGAAATCCCCAAGGCATGGGCCTTGCGCCCCTCGCGGGAGCGAAGGCCCGGCCCATTGCCTTCGACCGTGATCAACACGCCGGTGTCGTTCGCGCCGCCCTGAAAGTCCTGATGAGTGCCGACCTTAAGTTCCGGAAACGCCCTGCGCAGTGCCTCGCTGATGGCCTGGGGCAATTGGGAGGGTTTTTCGATAAGTGTCATTTAAGTAGCGTCCTTGCAACGGTTACTGCGGGTCCCGGCCAGGGCCTTCGTTGACGCCGATGCGCTTGGCCGCCCAGCGTTCATAAAGGCCGATGGCCACGTCGGCGCCGGCCATGGCGGTCAGGCACCCAATGGCGCCGGCCGTCCAGATCGACATGCCGGCGGCGTAGCACAGCATCAGGGCTGATACCCCGCACACCATGCAGGCCCCCGAACGCAGGGCCAGGCGCCGCATAAGCGACCAACCGCGGGCGCCTTCCTTGTCGGCGCGCCACATTTCTCCGGAAACCCCGCCAATCACCGCCAATACGATGACCAGCCAGATAGGCATTTCCGCCAACGCTTGCTGCTCGTTTGTCATGTCACGCCTCCTGGAATGAGTGATACCGGCAGGTCGCCGGTTGTAGGTGTTTGTTTCAATTTGAATGGGTTCTCTAGGTAGGCATTCCAAAAAGCCCGGTTGCCCGGGCTTTTCAGTAATGCTGTCCTCGAACTTTCGGCGCTACTGGCGCGGTACGGTTCTTTCCTCAATGTTTTTCCGACCACGATCCCTGTCTGCCGGATAACTGCTTCTGGTGCTTTACGCTGCACACCCGGGCCAGTTGCCAACCCTCTGAACCGTTAAGGCCGGTTCATCGCTGCCTGTTCTTGAAGCGGTTTGAAACTAAAGAGCGTCGGCATCCTTGCCGGTATTGCCTGGCATCCTTGCCATCGCTTCGATGGCGTCCTTGCCGGTGTTGCGTAACGTCCTTGTCTTCCTTGGCGGCATCCTTGCCGCCTCCACCAGGCCTTCTTGGCTGGCTTGAGATGAAGAATATGCATGTATGCATATACAGTCAATGCATGAATGCATTTATTTTTGCACAATACATGCACAGGTGCATTTATAGCCCCACAGGCAAGGGGTTTGGTGGTTTTACGCAGACGAAAAAAAGCCCGCTCACTGGCGGGCTTTGTCTTACACAGAAGGGTTAGCGGGCGTACATGCCCCACCAGAAAACGTGACCAAGGATGCTGATCTGTTCATCCTGGATTTCCTGGAAGCTGTAGTCCTCGTCCGGATGTTCATCGCGGTTGAAGCTACGCAGGCGAATCCCGGAAGGCAGGCGATAGAGCTGTTTCACCCGTAGCTGGCCGTTGTGATTGATGGCGTAAAGATCGCCATCGACGATGTCACCAATCCCGCATTTGCCCGCATTGACACCTACGGTGGCGCCGTCGCGCAGCACCGGCAACATACTGTTGCCGCGCACCGTCACGCACTTGGCCTGGTCGAACTGCACACCGTTATGCCGCAGGCTGCGCTTGCCGAATCGCAGGCTGGCCTTCTCGCTTTCCTCAATGACGAATCTTCCTGATCCAGCAGCCAATTCAACCTCGCGCAGAAAGGGGATCGACACCTCGTCATCATTAACGGGTGTTTCGTCGTCCCACAGGCTTATGTCCTTGAGTTCCGAATGCATCGGGTCACGCTCGTCCGACCGCACCGGCACCAGCCCTGCGCGCCCGCGCAGCTGATCGGTGCTGACCTGGAAGTAATCGGCGATGCGCGAGATGTGCTTGTCCGACGGATCCACGATCTTGCCGCTGAGGATCCGGGACAGTGTGGATTGAGGCACGCCGGTACGCCGGTGAAGCTCCGTGGGGGAGATCCGGTCGCGGTCCAGCAGCTCTCTTAAGACGATAGAAACGTTGCGTTTTTGCATAACGCGGATAGTGCAGACAGTTTTGATGCTTGGCAAATGCTTATTTGCATATTTAATGCATGGAGCAACGAATTTGACCTGACCGCTTGTGCACTGCGAAGCCCCGACCGCGCGTGTTAACCTTGCGCCCATTGCAAAAAATGCTGGGCCAAGCGCCCCCTTTGCCCCATCACTTTCAACGAATTTGCCAACTATCCAATGAGTAAAAACACTTCCGATCTGTCCTCCCACACCCCGATGATGCAGCAGTACTGGCGCCTGAAAAACCAGCACCCTGATCAGTTGATGTTCTACCGCATGGGCGACTTCTACGAGATCTTCTATGAAGACGCGAAGAAGGCGGCCAAGTTGCTGGACATCACCCTGACCGCGCGCGGGCAGTCGGCCGGGCAGTCAATTCCGATGTGCGGGATTCCATATCATTCGTTGGAAGGTTACCTGGTCAAGCTGGTGAAGCTGGGCGAGTCGGTGGTGATCTGTGAGCAGATCGGCGACCCGGCCACCAGCAAGGGCCCGGTGGAACGCCAGGTGGTGCGCATCATTACGCCGGGTACGGTGAGTGATGAGGCGCTGCTGGATGAGCGTCGCGACAACCTGATCGCGGCAGTACTGGGGGACGAACGCCTGTTCGGCCTGGCAGTCCTGGATATCACCAGTGGCAACTTCACGGTGCTGGAGATCAAGGGCTGGGAGAATCTGCTGGCGGAGCTTGAGCGCGTCAATCCGGTGGAGTTGATGATCCCGGACGACTGGCCAAAGGACCTGCCGGCGGAACGTCGCCGTGGGACCAAGCGTCGTGCGCCGTGGGATTTCGAGCGTGATTCGGCGCTGAAAAGCCTGTGCCAGCAATTCTCCGTGCAAGACCTCAAGGGCTTCGGTTGCGAAACCCTGACCCTGGCCATCGGCGCCGCCGGTTGCCTGCTCAGCTATGCCAAGGAAACCCAGCGCACTGCCCTGCCGCATTTGCGCAGCCTGCGTCATGAACGCCTGGACGACACCGTGGTGCTGGATGGCGCCAGCCGTCGCAACCTGGAACTGGACACCAACCTCGCCGGCGGGCGCGACAACACCCTGCAATCGGTGGTCGACCGTTGCCAGACCGCCATGGGCAGCCGCTTGCTCACCCGCTGGTTGAACCGCCCGCTGCGGGATTTGACCGTGCTGCAAGCCCGCCAGACCTCTATTACCTGCCTGCTCGACCGCTACCGCTTTGAAAAGCTGCAACCGCAGCTCAAGGAAATCGGCGATATCGAGCGGATCCTGGCGCGGATCGGCCTGCGTAACGCGCGGCCCCGCGACCTGGCACGCCTGCGCGATGCCCTCGGCGCCCTGCCGCAACTGCAAGCGGCGATGACCGAACTGGAAGCACCGCACCTGCAGCAGCTGGCAGTCACCACCGGCACCTACCCGGAACTGGCGGCGCTGCTGGAAAAAGCCATCATCGACAACCCGCCCGCGATCATCCGTGACGGTGGCGTGTTGAAGACCGGTTACGACACCGAGCTGGATGAGCTGCAATCCCTGAGCGAGAACGCCGGGCAGTTCCTGATTGACCTGGAAGCCCGTGAAAAAGCCCGCACCGGCCTGGCCAACCTGAAAGTCGGCTACAACCGCGTGCACGGCTACTTTATCGAGTTGCCAAGCAAGCAGGCCGAGCAGGCGCCGATCGATTACCAGCGCCGCCAGACCCTCAAGGGTGCCGAGCGCTTTATCACTCCGGAGCTTAAAGAATTCGAAGACAAGGCGCTGTCGGCCAAAAGCCGCGCCCTGGCCCGGGAGAAAATGCTCTACGAAGCCTTACTCGAAAGCCTGATCGACAAGCTGGCGCCGTTGCAGGACACCGCAGCCGCCCTGGCCGAGCTGGATGTACTGAGCAACCTGGCCGAGCGTGCCCTGAACCTTGACCTGAACTGCCCGCGCTTTGTCAGCGAGCCGTGCATGCGCATCGTGCAAGGTCGCCACCCGGTGGTGGAGCAGGTGTTGACCACGCCGTTCGTCGCCAACGACCTGTCGCTGGACGACGATACCCGGATGCTGGTGATCACCGGTCCGAACATGGGCGGTAAATCCACCTACATGCGTCAGACCGCGTTGATCGTGCTGCTGGCGCATATCGGCAGCTTCGTGCCGGCGGCAAGCTGCGAATTGTCACTGGTGGACCGCATCTTCACCCGGATCGGTTCCAGCGATGACCTGGCCGGCGGCCGTTCGACCTTTATGGTGGAAATGAGCGAAACCGCCAACATCCTGCACAACGCCACCGAACGCAGCCTGGTGCTGATGGACGAAGTGGGCCGCGGCACCAGCACCTTCGACGGGCTGTCCCTGGCGTGGGCGGCGGCCGAACGTTTGGCGCACCTGCGGGCATATACGCTGTTCGCGACGCACTACTTCGAACTGACCGTGCTGCCGGAAAACGAGCCGTTGGTAGCCAACGTGCACCTCAATGCCACCGAGCACAACGAGCGCATCGTGTTCCTGCACCACGTGCTGCCCGGCCCGGCAAGCCAGAGTTACGGCCTGGCCGTGGCGCAACTGGCGGGGGTGCCGGCCGAGGTGATTACCCGTGCTCGCGAGCACCTGAGCCGCCTGGAAGAAACCGCGCTGCCCCATGAGATTCCCGTGGCCAGCCCGGCCAAGGCCAGCAACAAACCCAGCGCGCCGCACCAGAGCGACATGTTCGCCAGCCTGCCTCATCCGGTACTGGATGAGTTGGCTAAGCTTGACCTGGATGACGTGACGCCGCGAAAAGCGCTCGAAATGTTATATGCACTGAAGACTCGGATATAACGCAGACGCTTGCAAGCTGGTAGACTCTCGCGCGGTTTGGGATGCTGCGGGCTTTTAGCCTGGCCTGCAGACTATCGCTCCCGAACCTCGCGAGCCCTGCCACAAAGGGTTTCGCTGCCGCCGCCTGAGGAGAAAATTAGAAATGACCTTCGTCGTCACCGACAACTGCATCAAGTGCAAGTACACCGACTGCGTAGAAGTGTGTCCGGTGGACTGCTTCTACGAAGGCCCGAATTTCCTGGTCATCCACCCGGACGAGTGCATTGACTGCGCCCTGTGTGAACCAGAATGCCCGGCCGTCGCTATTTTCTCCGAGGACGAAGTCCCGGCAGAGATGCAGGAATTTATTCAGTTGAACGTTGAGCTGGCGGAAATCTGGCCGAATATCACTGAGCGCAAAGACCCGATGCCGGATGCGGCAGAGTGGGATGGCAAAAAAGGCAAGATTGCCGACCTCGAACGCTGATAGCGTCGATGCCCTCCAAAAGGCCCCTTGCGGGCCTTTTTGCATTTCTGCGGAGCGGGTTTCACTTTTCTACAGGCAAAAAAAAGGGGCGGTATGACCCGCCCACATTTTTTCCCTAGTCCCTGTGTTCCTTTTCATCGTCCTGATGAATCGCATCCTGCGAGGTTCCCTGAATCATCGTTCCTTGATGACTGTGTCAATCCGTGGACACAGGACTGATCTTAGAGAGTTCACGGGGAAGTTCAACGGGATCCAACCCGCCGGGTTTTCGATTCACGCGCTCAAACGCGAATAAATAATCTTTATATTTCAATAAGATAGAAATATAGGCAATCAATTCAAGACGCCCCCGCCGATGAAAAAACCCAAACGCTTACGAAAAAGTAAGTGAATGCTTACACCAGCAATTACGTAAAAGAGTAAAAAACGCCTCGTTGGTGTTCATCAGGCAAGAAAAAGCCCCGACAAGGTCGAGGCTTTTTTCCCATCCGGTGGATCAGTCGTCGCTGACAGTAATCGTCGGCATTGCCTGGGCCTCTGCTTCCTGCAGGACGATTCGCGCGCCTACGTGGCGCGCCAGCTCCTGGTAGACCATGGCAATCTGGCCATCGGGCTCGGCAACGACCGTTGGCTTGCCGCCATCAGCCTGCTCACGAATCCCCATGGACAGCGGCAACGACGCCAGCAGTTCAACGCCGTACTGGGTCGCGAGCTTCTCGCCGCCGCCTTCACCGAACAGATGCTCGGCGTGGCCGCAGTTGGAGCAGATGTGCACCGCCATGTTTTCCACGACGCCCAGCACCGGGATGTTGACCTTGCGGAACATCTCCACACCCTTGCGGGCATCCAGCAGCGCAAGGTCCTGCGGTGTGGTGACGATCACCGCGCCGGCCACCGGCACTTTCTGCGCCAGGGTCAGCTGGATATCGCCGGTGCCTGGCGGCATATCGATCACCAGGTAGTCCAGATTGCCCCAGTCGGTCTGGG
The DNA here is from genome assembly GCF_000278565.1 of Pseudomonas sp. Ag1. NCBI lineage: Bacteria > Pseudomonadati > Pseudomonadota > Gammaproteobacteria > Pseudomonadales > Pseudomonadaceae > Pseudomonas > Pseudomonas sp. Ag1. Next base: position 33,690 of record NZ_AKVH01000089.1, on the reverse strand, counting down.
TGACCAGTTGCAGCAACGCACCGGATACCATCGGGCCGCGCCAGACCATCGGTGTGTTGTCATCGGTCAGGAAGGCCATGGACATGACTTCCACGCCATGGGACTCGATCGGCACGAACCATTTCTGGTCCTTGATCTTCGGCCGGGTGCCTTCCGGGATGCCAAACATCACGCCCTGGCTCGGGCCATAGATGTCGGCGTCGAGAATCCCGACCCGCGCGCCTTCCCGGGCCAGGGCCAGGGCCAGGTTGGCGGCGGTGGTGGATTTGCCCACGCCGCCCTTGCCGGAAGCCACGGCCACCACGTTCTTGACGTTGGCCAGGCCCGGAATCTGCGCCTGGGCCTTGTGCGGGGCGATCACGCACTGGATGTCGACCCTGGCCGAGCTGACGCCGTCCAGGCCTTCGATGGCCATTTGCAGCATCTGCGCCCAGCCGCTCTTGAACAGGCCTGCGGCGTAGCCCAGCTCAAGCTGGACCGAAACCTTGTCACCCTGCACGTCGATGGCGCGTACGCACCCGGCGCTGACCGGGTCCTGGTTCAGGTAGGGGTCGGTGTACTGGCGAAGAACGGCTTGGACCGCTGCGCGATTGACGGCGCTCATGGGCTACTCCCGAAAAAAGACTGACTAAAACAGGCGGCTATCCTAACCGTTCCAGCGCCCCAGCGGCACGCTTTCGGCCTGCGGGAAAATCCGGAAACAGCCGCACGGGGTGAAATAAATTTCCCGGCGCTTTATAGTGGCCGACCTCCGTTTCATCAAGTAGCCGAGCCCCATGTCCGAGCCACGCAAGATCCTCGTCACCAGCGCCCTGCCCTATGCCAATGGTTCTATCCACCTTGGCCATATGCTTGAGTACATCCAGACCGATATGTGGGTGCGCTTCCAGAAGCATCGCGGCAATCAATGCATTTATGTCTGCGCGGACGACGCCCACGGTTCGGCCATCATGTTGCGCGCCGAGAAGGAAGGGATCACCCCGGAACAACTGATCGCCAATGTCCAGGCTGAACACAGCGCCGACTTTGCCGAGTTCCTGGTGGATTTCGATAACTTCCACTCGACCCACTCCGACGAAAACCGCGAGCTGTCGAGCCAGATCTACCTGCGCCTCAAGGACGCCGGGCACATTGCCACGCGTTCGATCACCCAGTATTTCGACCCGGAAAAGAAAATGTTCCTGGCCGACCGCTTCATCAAGGGCACCTGCCCGAAATGCGGCACTGAGGACCAGTACGGCGACAACTGCGAGAAATGCGGCGCCACTTACGCGCCCACCGACCTGAAGGATCCGAAGTCGGCCATCTCCGGCGCCACCCCGGTACTCAAGGATTCCCAGCACTTCTTCTTCAAGCTCCCGGATTTCCAGCAGATGCTGCAAACCTGGACCCGCAGCGGCACCCTGCAGGACGCCGTGGCGAACAAGATTGCCGAATGGCTGGACGCCGGCCTGCAACAGTGGGACATCTCCCGCGATGCGCCGTACTTCGGCTTTGAGATCCCGGGCGAGCCAGGCAAGTACTTCTACGTGTGGCTGGACGCGCCGATCGGCTACATGGCCAGCTTCAAGAACCTGTGCGACCGCACGCCGGAGCTGGACTTCGACGCGTTCTGGAACAAGGACTCCACGGCCGAGCTGTACCACTTCATCGGCAAGGACATCGTCAACTTCCACGCGCTGTTCTGGCCTGCAATGCTTGAAGGTTCGGGCTATCGCAAGCCAACCGGCATTGCCGTGCACGGTTACCTGACGGTCAACGGCCAGAAGATGTCCAAGTCCCGTGGCACCTTTATCAAGGCGCGCACCTACCTGGACCACCTGTCGCCGGAATACCTGCGCTACTACTACGCCTCCAAGCTGGGCCGTGGTGTCGACGACCTGGACCTGAACCTGGAAGACTTCGTACAGAAGGTCAACTCGGACCTGGTGGGCAAGGTCGTCAACATCGCCAGCCGTTGCGCCGGGTTTATCCACAAGGGCAACGCCGGGGTGCTGGTGGCTGAAAATGCCGCACCTGAGTTGACCGATGCAATCCTGGCCGCCGCGCCGAGCATCGCCGATGCCTATGAAGCTCGCGACTTTGCCCGGGCCATGCGCGAAATCATGGGCCTGGCCGACCGCGCCAACGCCTGGATCGCCGACAAGGCGCCGTGGTCGCTGAACAAGCAGGAAGGCAAGCAGGCTGAAGTCCAGGCGATCTGCGCCACAGGCGTCAACCTGTTCCGTCAGTTGGTGATCTTCCTCAAGCCGGTATTGCCATTGCTGGCAGCCGACGCCGAGGCGTTCCTCAATGTGCCGCCGCTGACCTGGAATGACCACGCGACACTGCTCGGCAACCATCAGTTGAATGAGTTCAAGCCGCTGATGACCCGTATCGACCCGGTAAAAGTGCAGGCCATGACCGACGCATCGAAAGAAGACCTCGAGGCCAGCAAGACCGATACCGGCGACGCTGCACCTGCGGGCAATGGCGAACTGGCGAAAGATCCGTTGTCGCCGGAAATCGACTTCGACGCCTTCGCTGCGGTGGACTTGCGGGTGGCCCTGATCCTCAAGGCCGAAGCCGTGGAAGGCGCCGACAAACTGCTGCGCCTGACCCTGGACATCGGTGATGAACAACGCAACGTGTTCTCGGGGATCAAGAGCGCCTATCCGGACCCATCCAAGCTCGATGGTCGCCTGACCATGATGATCGCCAACCTCAAGCCGCGGAAAATGAAGTTCGGTATCTCCGAAGGCATGGTGATGGCGGCCGGCCCTGGCGGTGAAGAGATCTACCTGTTGAGCCCGGACAGCGGCGCCAAGCCGGGTCAGCGCATCAAGTAACAATGGCTAACTGCCTCATGGTCTCGGCCATGGGGCGGTTTCAGCTAGTACCCCCTCCTCGCTTGCCGGATAATCGGATTCTGTTTGCTGTCGGCCCGTTGTTGGCTGTGGCTTTTCCGGGTTCCAACGCAATGATCAAACCATGAGCCTGATTCAACGTATCGACGCCCTGCTGCCGCAAACCCAGTGTGGCAAATGTGGGCATCCTGGCTGCAAGCCCTACGCAGAAGGCATTGCCCAAGGCGAGGCGATCAACAAGTGCCCTCCGGGCGGCCAGGAAACCATTACAGGCCTGGCGCAGCTGTTGAAGCTCCCGGTGCTGGAGTTGGACACATCTCGAGGGGAAGCGCCCGCACAGATCGCGTTTATCCGTGAAGCGGAGTGCATCGGCTGTACCAAATGCATCCAGGCCTGCCCGGTGGACGCTATCGTCGGTGCTGCCAAATTGATGCACACGGTGATTGTCGACGAGTGCACGGGTTGCGACCTGTGTGTAGCACCCTGCCCGGTTGATTGCATCGAAATGCGTCCGTTGAGCACCGTGGTACCGATTGTCGGCGGGCTGGCCTCCAATGATCATGAACGCGAGGCACGCAGCCTCAAGCGCGACCGGGCCCGGCGACGGTTTGAACAGCGCAACGCGCGGCTGCAACACGAAGAGGAACAGAAACTTGCCGAACGCCAGGCACGCTCCAAGCGCGCCGCCCCGGTAGCTGCGGCCACGGTCAACCCGGTCCAGGCGGCCATTGAGCGGGTTCGTGCACAAAAAGCCGCGGCCATGGACGCCGCCTTGAAGAAGGCCAAGATCAACCTGGCCATGAGCCGCGCCCAATTGCACAAATCCCTGAAAGCTTTCGGCCACCCGCCGACCTTTGAACAGCAGTCGCAGTTGATCATTCTGCAACAGCACTTCGAAACGGCAGAGCAGGCGCTTGCGGCACTGGTGGTGGCTGATGCCCGCACCTGACCCCCTTGAGCACCGGCCCCACCTGATGAAGCGTGTACTGCCGGTGCACGCCGCGTTTATCCTGCTCGGGTTATTGGGCCCGTTTTTCGTAACCACACTGACTGTTTGCAAGGAACCGCTCGCCCCATGAACGCCGCAAAACGCCTGGAAATTTTCCGCCGGCTTCACGAAGACAACCCGGAACCGAAAACCGAACTGGCCTACTCCTCGCCGTTCGAGTTGCTGATCGCCGTGATTCTCTCGGCCCAGTCCACAGACGTCGGCGTCAACAAGGCCACCGCCAAGTTGTATCCGGTGGCGAACACCCCGGAGGCGATCTACGCGCTGGGGGTTGAGGGGTTGTCCGAATACATCAAGACCATCGGCCTGTACAACAGCAAGGCGAAGAATGTCATCGAGACATGCCGGCTGCTGGTGGAACTGCACGGCGGCGAAGTACCGCAAACGCGCGAAGCCCTGGAAGCCCTTCCGGGTGTTGGCCGAAAAACCGCCAATGTGGTGCTCAATACGGCATTTCGCCAATTGACCATGGCGGTGGACACGCACATCTTTCGGGTCAGCAACCGAACCGGTATTGCCCGCGGAAAAAATGTGGTGGAGGTGGAAAAACAGCTGATGAAGTTCGTGCCCAAGCCGTATCTGCTGGACTCGCATCACTGGTTGATCCTTCACGGACGCTATGTCTGCCAGGCCCGCAAGCCGCGCTGTGGCAGCTGCCGCATCGAAGACCTGTGCGAATACAAGGAAAAGACTTCCGACGATTGAGCCATCATTGCTTTTATCGATGAGTCGATTGAAAAAATCTTTTTTACCAGGCCCGAGATTATCGTTATAAGGAGCGCCAACGGCAGTCTTAGCCTGGAGTTAACCTTATGAGCACTGGCAAAGAACAACTGGATGTAGAAGACGACGTTGTTGGCGCTGAATCCGACGATGATGCAGCAGAAGCACCGGTAGAGGTGGCCAAGACCAATTTGAGCAAACGCCGCACCATCGACAACCTTCTGGAAGAGCGGCGCTTGCAAAAACAGTTGGCCGATTACGACTTCGATCTCTAATCGATCCAACGATAAACAGAAGCCTCCCTTGCGGAGGCTTTTTTCTGACTGGATGTAAATGTGAGGCCGGCCTACACCAGGCCGTTTCGCTGGGCCAGCTCGATCAAGTCCACCAGCGAGCGGGCGTTGAGCTTGAGCAGCAAGCGGGTCTTGTAGGTGCTCACAGTCTTGTTGCTCAGGAACATGCCATCGGCGATCTCCTTGTTGGTCTTGCCGCGGGCCAACTGCTGCAACACCATCATCTCCCGGCCGGACAGGCGCTCGACCATGTCCGCTTCGCTGGCGTTACCCATTGTGGAGCGCACCGAGTTCAACGCCTGGTTGGGGAAGTAGCTGTACCCGCACAGCACCGCCTTGACCGCGCTCAACAGCTCGGTGAGATCCTGTTGCTTGCACACGTAGCCGGCAGCACCCGCCTGCATGCACCGCATCGAGAAATGCCCGGGCGCCTGGGACGTCAGCACCAGCACCTTGAAGGGATGTGCCTGTTTGGTTGATGACAGCCGGCATATAACTTCCAGGCCATCGAGTTTGGGAATTCCAATATCCAGTATGACAATGTCCGGCATATGCTCGCGCGCAAGTTGCAAGGCATCGACACCGTTATCGGTCTCGGCAACGACCTCATAACTATGACGTTCCATTAGCATACGCACAGCAAGACGAATGACGGGATGATCATCCACGATCAGCACTTTATTCATGGGCAAGTCCAATTTCGCTGTTCGAATTATTAAGAGTAAGCACAATAGCCTAGTCGTTTCTCGCTTGGCATAGCGCTCCCCCCCAAGCAACAGCAAGCAGAGACCTAACCCACAAAGACATAGGATTTAACCTACAAAAAAACGCCAGATCGGAGCTATTCAGTTTTGTTGGGGCTTTCAGAACTTTCCGAGCACAAACATATTTTGAGTGAAAATTCCCAGGATTACGCGGGCCCGGGTAAACGCGCCGTACACAAGTTTCAGGAAATGCCCCTTGTGCGCTGTCAGAAGACCTGTGAACCCGGAGGGAAATCGGGTTTTTAAAAGTTCCATTCGACATAATTACTAACGCTCCATAAATCCTACAGGCATGTCAGCATCTGACATATTCGCGGTACATTTCTGAGTGAATTTTCTGTAGTACATAGTTCCTGCCTACAAGAAAAAATCTCACTTTCAACAATGCATCACTTATCGAGCGAAATTAATAAACATTGCCCCCGTAAAAATATAAACACTCCAGATCATCTCCTGGAGTACCTGAACTTTTTCGAAGCGAACAATAAACACAGGCGCGCGCCCAATGATTCCGGATGTATTTTCAACCAAAAAAAATGGCCCCTTGAGGGGCCATTTTTCATTGCAACTTACAACACTCAGAACAACTTGCGACCTTTGTTGGCCGCAATGCGCATGCGCAACGCGTTCAGCTTGATGAAGCCTGCCGCGTCTGCCTGGTTGTAGGCGCCGCCATCTTCTTCAAAAGTGGCGATGTTGGCGTCGAACAACGACTCATCGGACTTGCGACCGGTCACGATCACGTTGCCCTTGTACAGCTTCAGGCGCACAACGCCGTTCACGTGGACCTGGGAAGCGTCGATCATCTGTTGCAGCATCAGACGCTCCGGGCTCCACCAGTAGCCGGTGTAGATCAGGCTGGCGTACTTGGGCATCAACTCGTCTTTGAGGTGAGCCACTTCACGGTCCAGGGTGATGGACTCAATGGCGCGGTGAGCGCGCAGCATGATGGTGCCGCCCGGGGTTTCGTAGCAACCACGGGACTTCATGCCCACGTAACGGTTCTCGACGATGTCGAGGCGGCCGATACCGTGTTCGCCACCGATACGGTTCAAGGTCGCCAGTACGGTGGCCGGGGTCATTTCGACGCCGTCCAGCGCGACGATGTCGCCGTTGCGGTAGGTCAGTTCCAGGTACTGGGCCTTGTCAGGAGCGTTCTCCGGGGAGACGGTCCATTTCCACATGTCTTCTTCGTGCTCGGTCCAAGTGTCTTCCAGCACGCCGCCTTCATAGGAGATGTGCAGCAAGTTGGCGTCCATCGAGTACGGGGACTTCTTCTTGCCGTGACGCTCGATCGGGATGGCGTGCTTTTCAGCGTAGTCCATCAACTTTTCACGGGACAGCAGGTCCCACTCACGCCACGGAGCAATCACTTTTACGCCTGGCTTCAAGGCATAGGCGCCCAGTTCGAAACGCACTTGGTCGTTGCCCTTGCCGGTGGCGCCATGGGAAATGGCGTCAGCGCCGGTTTCGTTGGCGATTTCGATCAGGCGCTTGGCGATCAGCGGACGTGCGATGGAAGTACCCAGCAGGTACTCGCCTTCGTAGACAGTGTTGGCGCGAAACATCGGGAAAACGAAATCGCGGACGAACTCTTCGCGCAGGTCGTCAATGTAGATCTCTTTCACGCCCATGGCTTGCGCCTTGGCACGTGCAGGTTCGACCTCTTCGCCCTGACCCAGGTCAGCGGTGAAGGTCACCACTTCACAGTTATAAGTATCCTGCAGCCACTTGAGGATCACCGAAGTGTCCAGGCCGCCGGAATACGCGAGAACGACCTTGTTTACGTCGGCCATGCCATCACTCCACGGGGTTGTACGGAAAGGCGTCGATTCTACCGACCAAAACCGTGAAATTACAGAGGCGCGACAGCAAATGAAGATAAAGCGACAGATTATGTCGAGCGGGCGACGAAACGCCGCACCTTATGAGGTGGCGGCAGCGTTGCCTGGCGCCTTGGCCTGGGGCGCCGGTTTCTCGGGGGCTGCCACCCGTTCGAGCTGAATATTCACCCGGCGGTTTTTCGCCCGGTTGGCCGCGTTGGTGTTCGGCGCCAGCGGATAGCTTTCGCCATGAAAGCGCAGGGTAATCTGCGATTCCTGGATGCCATTGGCCTTGAAGTAGTCCATCACCGCCAATGCACGACGCCGCGAAACGTCGCGATTGGTCAGGCGATTGCCGCTGTTGTCGGAGTGGCCATTCAACTCGACGTGGTTAACCGTCGGGTCGGCTTTCATGAATTCGAGAATCACCGAGAGCTTTTTCCTGGCCGCCGCGTCCAGTTCGATGCCGCCACCCGGGAAACCCACCTCGGTCTGTTTGACCTGCTCGAAATTCATCGGCAGCAGCTTGGTGGTGCAGAGTTGGTAGTCGCTGTAGGCCTTGCTGAATTTCGCCGGCAGCAGGCGGATCTCGGAGTAACCGCCGTCGCGGCTATAGTGGCGCACCGTCGGGCTGCGCCCTTCGAGCAGGCCGGTAAACAAACGCCCGGCCTGGGCCTGGGAGCTGTTGAACAGCACATCGCCACTGCCGACACGCACCGCCCCCAGGTTGATATCGCCACGCCCCGGCTGCCACGGCGCAGCCGCCGCCAACAGGGTTGCGGAACCGGCACCCAACGAGCCGTTAAAGGCTTTCAGGCGAAACGTCGCCTGCTCGCCGGCCCGGCGCACGAACTCGCCCGAGCCGAAATCGGTGATCGGCTGGGTCAAGCGGCACTCGAATTTATCGCCCTCCACTTTCCACTCAATATTCTCCAGACGTGTCTGGAACGTGAGGGCCATCGCGGGCAGGCTGGCGAACACACTGAGCAGGGCTAGATAATGCTGGCGCACGGGAGGCTCCACTGGTTTCTACAACACATCAAGGCGTCATACATCGTTAAGGCATACCCAGGGATATCGGTCGCATCCTGCAAAACTTGATAGCGAGTGCCTGCAAGAGTCTTTTCCGGTAGCATTCCCACCAGATTGACCCGCCTGGAATCCCCAATGTCCGACCGCCTGACCCTGCTGCGTCCCGACGACTGGCATATTCATCTTCGCGATGGTGCTGCGTTGCCCCAAACCGTGGCCGATGTAGCGCGCACGTTTGGCCGCGCCATCATCATGCCTAACCTGGTACCTCCGGTGCGTAACGCCGCGGAAGCCGACGCCTATCGCCAGCGCATTCTCGCTGCACGACCGGCCGGCAGCCGCTTCGAACCGTTGATGGTGCTGTACCTGACCGACCGCACCCAGCCCGAAGAAATCCGCCAGGCCAAGGCCAGTGGTTTCGTGCACGCCGCCAAGCTGTACCCGGCCGGCGCGACCACCAACTCCGATTCCGGCGTCACCAGTATCGACAAGATCCTGCCGGCCATCGAAGCCATGGCCGAAGTGGGCATGCCGTTGCTGATCCACGGTGAAGTCACCCGTGGCGATGTCGATGTGTTCGATCGTGAAAAGATCTTCATCGACGAGCACATGCGCCGAGTTGTCGAGCTGTTCCCGACCCTCAAGGTGGTGTTCGAGCACATCACCACCGCCGATGCCGTGCAGTTCGTCACCGAGGCTTCGGCCAACGTCGGCGCGACCATCACCGCGCATCACCTGCTGTACAACCGCAACCACATGCTGGTGGGCGGGATTCGGCCGCACTTCTATTGCCTGCCGATTCTCAAGCGCAACACGCACCAGGTAGCGCTGCTCGATGCCGCCACCAGTGGCAGCGAGAAATTTTTCCTCGGTACCGACTCTGCACCTCACGCCCAACACGCCAAGGAAGCCGCGTGTGGTTGTGCCGGTTGCTATACCGCCTATGCGGCGATCGAGTTGTATGCCGAAGCGTTCGAACAACGCAACGCCCTGGACAAGCTTGAAGGGTTCGCCAGCCTCAACGGCCCGCGTTTCTATGGCCTGCCGGCGAATACAGACCGCATTACCCTGGTCCGTGAAGACTGGACCGCCCCCACCAGCCTGCCGTTTGGCGAGCTGACCGTTATCCCGCTGCGCGCCGGTGAAACACTGCGCTGGCGCCTGCTGGAGGAACACCCGTGAGTGAAGACCATTACGACGACGACCAGGAACACGGCGGCGGTGGTGGCGGTTCCCGTCACCCGATGGCCGAGCGTTTCCGTGGCTACCTGCCGGTTGTCATCGACGTAGAAACCGGCGGCTTCAATTGCGCCACTGACGCGCTGCTGGAAATCGCCGCCACAACCATCGGCATGGATGAACAGGGTTTCGTGTTCCCGGAACACACCCACTTCTTCCGCGTCGAGCCGTTCGAAGGTGCCAACATCGAAGCGGCGGCCCTGGAGTTCACCGGGATCAAGCTTGATCACCCACTGCGCATGGCCGTCAGTGAAGAAGCGGCGCTGACCGACATCTTCCGTGGCGTACGCAAGGCCCTGAAGGCCAATGGCTGCAAACGCGCGATCCTGGTGGGCCACAACAGCAGCTTCGACCTGGGCTTCCTCAACGCCGCCGTGGCGCGCCTGGACATGAAACGCAACCCGTTTCACCCGTTCTCCAGCTTCGATACTGCGACCCTGGCCGGTTTGGCCTATGGCCAGACCGTGCTGGCGAAGGCCTGCCAGGCTGCCGGTATCGACTTCGACGGTCGTGAGGCCCACTCGGCCCGCTACGACACCGAGAAGACCGCCGAGCTGTTCTGCGGCATCGTCAACCGTTGGAAACAGATGGGCGGCTGGGAAGACTTCGGCGACTGAAGCCAAATCCCGCACATAAAAAAACCGGCCTTCTCAGGCCGGTTTTTTTTGCTTCGAACGTGGCTTACAGCTTGCCAGCGTTCTCGGTCAGGTAAGCCGCAACGCCTTCTGGCGAAGCGTTCATGCCCTTGTCGCCTTTTTTCCAGTTGGCAGGGCAGACTTCGCCGTGCTCTTCGTGGAATTGCAGGGCGTCGACCAGACGGATCAGCTCTTCCATGTTACGGCCCAGCGGCAGGTCGTTGATGATCTGCGAGCGTACAACGCCCTTGTCGTCGATCAGGAACGCGCCACGGAATGCCACGCCGCCTTCGGACTCAACGTCGTAGGCCTTGGCGATGTCGTGCTTCATGTCGGCAGCCATGGTGTATTTGACTTTGCCGATGCCGCCATCATTGATGGCGGTGTTGCGCCAGGCGTTGTGGGTGAAATGGGAGTCGATGGAAACGGCAACCACTTCAACATTACGCGCCTTGAAATCGTCCATGCGGTGATCCAGGGCGATCAGCTCCGATGGGCAGACGAAGGTGAAGTCCAGCGGGTAGAAGAACACCAGGCCGTATTTGCCTTTGATGGCTTCAGACAGTTTGAAGCTGTCTACGATTTCGCCATTGCCGAGGACGGCGGGTACGTCGAAATCCGGGGCTTGTTTGCCGACGAGTACGCTCATTGGGTATCTCCTGATGGTGGTGACTGAAGTAAAAGGATCCGTCCCAGTGTGCCGCAGCTAAACGACAGGCCTGTGACGTGATCACGCTTCGTGAAGACCGACCATCATACCGGAAAAAAGCCGTTCGTCAGTGAAGCCGCGTGCAAACACCAAGGCTTGAGAAACTACTTTGACAATCATTCTCGTTAACATTAAGATCCGTCGCACTTAAGCCTTAAACCGCGATGGTTCTCCCTTATGTATGTCTGCCTTTGCACTGGCGTCACCGACGGACAAATCCGCGAAGCAATCTACGAAGGTTGCTGCAGCTACAAGGAAGTACGTGAAACCACCGGCGTTGCCAGCCAATGCGGCAAATGCGCCTGCCTCGCCAAGCAAGTGGTACGGGAAACCCTGACGCAGCTGCAAACTGCCCAGGCTGCGATCCCCTACTCAGCAGAATTTACACACGCTTAATCAGCGTGTTTTAAAGAACCGGACTTAGTGTCCGGTTTTTTTATGCCCGAAATTCAAACAGTTAGCGCCAAGACGCGGAACACAAACATTCTTATTCCGATTAATTTTCATTTATTATTCAATAACTTAGGTTTGACAGTAGTAAATGCGCAGCTCAAACTCCGCCTTATATACAGCGAATACAGGGCAGGACCCCAATCATGAAAGGCGACATCACAGTCATCCAGCAACTCAACAAAATCCTTGCCAATGAACTGGTCGCGATCAATCAGTACTTCCTGCATGCGCGCATGTATGACGATTGGGGCCTGGAAAAGCTGGGCAAGCGTGAATACAAAGAATCCATCAAGGCCATGAAGGACGCTGACGCGCTGATCAAGCGCATCCTGTTCCTGGAAGGCCTGCCGAACGTGCAGGACCTGGGCAAGCTGAACATCGGCGAGCACACCCAGGAAATGATCAACTGCGACCTGAACTTCGAGCGCAAGAGCCACACCGACCTGAAGGCCGCCATTGCTCATTGCGAATCCAAGGGCGACTTCGGCAGCCGTGAACTGCTGGAAGATATCCTTGAAGACCAGGAAGAACACATCGACTGGCTGGAAACCCAAATCGGCCTGATCGACAAAGTGACTATCGAGAATTACCTGCAATCGCAGATGGGTGAATAACCCTACAATTCCCGGCCACTAAAAAGCCCCGCTCTCTTTCGAGAAGCGGGGCTTTTTATTGCCGCGGCCTAAAACAAATCAGGCTTCGGTCTTCGCAGCTGCTTTGGCCGCTGCGTCTTTGATCAGTGCCTGCAACGAACCATCAGCCGCCATTTCGGTGATGATGTCGCTACCGCCGACCAGCTCACCGGCAACCCACAGCTGCGGGAAGGTTGGCCAGTTGGCGTACTTCGGCAGGTTGGCGCGGATTTCCGGGTTCTGCAGGATATCCACGTAGGCGAACTTCTCGCCACATTGCATGATTGCCTGGGAAGCCTTTGCGGAGAAGCCACACTGGGGAGCGTTAGGGGCGCCCTTCATGTAAAGCAGAATAGTGTTGTTGGCAATCTGCTCTTTGATCGTTTCGATGATATCCATGGAACACCTCGGCTGGAACTTTCCGACTCATGGGTCGGCACGGTGGCGCATTGTAACGCAAACCCCAGCGTGACGCTCGGACTCCCCGACAGACAATCCTTACGCCGCCGCCACCTGCACCGGCACGCCGTTCAACGCTGCGTTGCCCGACAGCTCATCCAGTTGCCGCTCATCCGTCAGGTCATTCGCGCTCGCCCCCGGCTGCCCGCTGGCGATGGTCATCTGCACGCCAGGGCGGCCGTGGCCCCAACCGTGAGGCAGGCTGACCACGCCGGGCATCATGTCGAGACTGGCCAACACTTCCACCTCGATCATGCCGATCCGCGAGCTGACCCGTACCCGCTGCCCGTCAGTCAACTGGCGATGGGCAAGGTCATCCGGATGCATCAGCAGTTGATGGCGAGGCTTGCCCTTCACCAGCCGGTGGTAGTTATGCATCCAGGAGTTGTTGCTGCGCACATGCCGGCGCCCGATCAGCAGCAACTCATTCACCTCGGGCACCGGCTGCGCGGCAAAGCGCGCCAGGTCGGCAAGGATAACCGACGGTGCAGCCTGCAGATGGCCATTGGCGGTTTTCAGGCGGCCTGCGAGGTTGGGTTTCAGCGGCCCGAGGTCCAGGCCATGAGGGTGATCGGCCAGCGCGGCAATGGACAACCTGTCGCCATAAGGCCCGGCCCGCAGCCCGAAGTCGATCATCTGCGCAGGCGGCATCGTCGGTTTGAGTGTATTACCCGTCTTCTCGGCAAACGCCCGGGCCAGGCCGACGAAGATTTCCCAGTCATGCAACGCACCCTCGGGTTTCGGCAGGATGGCGCGATTGAAACGGGTGACGTTACGCACCGCGAACATATTGAAGGTGGTGTCGTAGTGATCGTTTTCCAGGGCCGAGGTGGACGGCAGGATCAGGTCGGCATAACGCGTGGTCTCGTTGATATACAGGTCGATGCTGACCATGAACTCCAGGCCATCAAGCGCCTGTTCCAACTGCCGGCCGTTGGGCGTGGACAACACCGGATTGCCCGCCACCGTCACCAGGGCGCGGATTTGCCCTTCACCCTCAGTGAGCATTTCTTCAGCCAGTGCCGATACCGGCAGCTCGCCCCCGTACTCGGGTCGCCCGGAAACCCGGCTTTGCCAGCGATTGAAATGCCCGCCGGAAGTCGAGGCCACCAGGTCGACGGCCGGCGTAGTGCACAAGGCCCCGCCGACTCGATCCAGATTACCGGTCACCAGGTTGATCAACTGCACCAGCCAATGGCACAGCGTGCCGAACGCCTGGGTCGAAACGCCCATGCGGCCATAACACACCGCTGTGTCGGCCGCAGCGAAGTCCCGGGCCAACTGGCGGATCTGCTCGGCGGGCACCGCACATTGACGGCTCATGGCCTCGGCGGTGAATCCGGCCACGGCGTGGCGCACGTCATCCAGGCCGTCCACCGGCAGGTGACTGTCACGGGTCAGGTTCTCGGCAAACAGTGTATTGAGCAATCCGAACAACAACGCCGCATCACCGCCCGGGCGCACGAACAGATGCTGGTCGGCCATCGCCGCCGTCTCGCTGCGGCGCGGATCAACCACCACGACTTTGCCGCCGCGAGCCTGGATGGCCTTCAGGCGTTTCTCCACATCCGGCACGGTCATGATGCTGCCGTTGGACGCCAACGGGTTGCCGCCGAGGATCAGCATGAAATCGGTATGGTCGATGTCCGGGATCGGCAGCAACAGGCCGTGGCCGTACATCAGGTGGCTGGTGAGGTGGTGGGGTAACTGGTCCACCGAGGTGGCGGAAAAACGATTGCGGGTCTTCAGCTGGCCAAGGAAGTAGTTGCTGTGGGTCATCAGCCCATAGTTATGCACGCTCGGATTGCCCTGGTACACCGCCACCGCGTTCTGCCCGTGACGCGCCTGAATCGCGGCCAGGCGCTCGGCTACAAGTACAAAGGCGTCTTCCCACGGGATCGGCTGCCATTCGCTGCCCACCCGCAACATGGGCTGGTGCAGGCGGTCCGGGTCATTCTGGATGTCTTGCAGGGCCACGGCCTTGGGGCAGATATGGCCACGGCTGAACGTATCCAGGGGGTCGCCCTTGATCGAGGTGATCGCCAGGCTTGCGTCTTCGCCCTGGGTAGTTTCCAGTGTGAGGCCGCAGATGGCTTCGCACAGATGGCAGGCACGGTGGTGGAGAGTCTTGGTCATGGCCAGTCTCTTTTATTGTGGGCTAGGCACTTCGGACGAAAACTATGGCCCGCCGGGGCCAGCAGCGCCAGCAACGTTCGTCGTGTGAATCCAGGGGCATCAGGCCAGGCCATGAGGAAACATCAGGAAATGTTTCAGAAGCCTCCGGCAGCCCGCTGAAACCGACGCAGCCCGGCCTCAGCCCGCCCTCACGCATTGCAATGTGGCGCAGCGCCAGTGTACAAATGACCCGCTGCTGTCAGGAAACAGGCTTCAAAAGCGCCCTCCCCGCGTCCTTGAACTCCCCTAAAAACTGTAGCCCTATTGGTAAGACGCGACATTTAATTATAAGATCGCGCCTTCCCCTATTTCGTCGCCCCGTGCGGCTTTCGCCGCAGGTCTCGCCCGTTTTCAAAATAAACCAGGCTTTGAGTATCTGCGGTCTGTTGCAAAAAGGTAGTTAATGATGAGCGCAAGGCACTTTCTCTCCCTGATGGATTGCACGCCCGAAGAGCTGGTCAGCGTGCTCCGTCGAGGCATTGAGCTTAAAGACCTGCGTAACCGCGGCGTACTGTTCGAGCCTTTGAAAAACCGCGTGCTCGGGATGATTTTCGAGAAGTCGTCGACCCGCACCCGCGTGTCTTTCGAAGCCGGCATGATTCAGCTCGGCGGCCAGGCTATCTTCCTGTCACCTCGCGATACCCAACTGGGCCGTGGCGAGCCGATCAGCGATTGCGCGATCGTGATGTCGAGCATGCTGGATGCGGTGATGATCCGTACCTTCGCCCACAGCACCCTGACCGAATTTGCCGCCAACTCCCGAGTGCCCGTGATCAACGGCCTGTCCGATGACCTGCACCCCTGCCAGTTGCTGGCCGACATGCAAACCTTCCTCGAACAGCGCGGCTCGATCCAGGGCAAGAACGTGGCCTGGATCGGCGACGGCAACAACATGTGCAACAGCTATATAGAAGCGGCGATCCAGTTCGACTTCAAATTGCGCGTTGCCTGCCCTGAAGGCTACGAGCCGGATGCACGTTTCCTGGCCCAGGCCGGCGACCGCGTGACCATCGTCCGCGACCCGCGTGAGGCGGTCATCGGCGCACACCTGGTGAGCACCGACGTGTGGACCTCCATGGGCCAGGAAGAGGAAACCGCCAAGCGCCTCAAGCTCTTCGCCCCGTTCCAGGTCACCCGCGCCCTGCTCGACCTGGCCGCGCCGGACGTGCTGTTCATGCACTGCCTGCCCGCCCACCGTGGCGAAGAAATCAGTCTCGACCTGCTGGACGATCAACGTTCAGTAGCCTGGGCCCAGGCGGAAAACCGCCTGCACGCACAAAAAGCCCTGCTCGAGTTTCTGGTTGCGCCGGCGTACCGTCCTGCATGAGCCAGCCACTACTGCTGAACCTGCGCAATCTGGCATGCGGCTATCAAGACCAACGGGTGGTGCAGAACCTCAATCTGCACCTCAACGCCGGCGACATCGGTTGCCTGCTGGGCTCCTCGGGCTGCGGCAAGACCACCACGCTGCGAGCGATTGCCGGGTTTGAGCCGGTGCATGAAGGCGAGATCAGCCTGGCAGGCGAAGTCATTTCCAGCGCCGGTTTCACACTGGCTCCGGAGAAACGTCGGATCGGCATGGTGTTCCAGGACTACGCGCTGTTTCCACACCTCAGCGTGGCCGACAACATCGCCTTCGGCATTCGCAAGCACCCGCAAAAAGAGCGTGTGGTCGCTGAATTGCTGGAACTGGTGAACCTGAAGAACCTCGGCAAGCGCTTCCCCCACGAACTCTCGGGCGGCCAGCAGCAACGCGTCGCCCTGGCTCGCGCCCTGGCGCCGGAACCGCAATTGTTGCTGCTGGACGAACCCTTCTCCAACCTCGACGGCGAACTGCGGCGCAAACTCAGCCACGAAGTACGCGATATCCTCAAGGCGCGGGGCACCAGTGCGATTCTGGTGACCCACGACCAGGAAGAAGCCTTCGCAGTGAGTGACCATGTCGGTGTGTTCAAGGAGGGTCGCCTGGAGCAGTGGGATACGCCCTACAACCTCTATCACGAACCGCTGACACCCTTTGTCGCCAGCTTCATTGGCCAGGGTTACTTCATTCGCGGGCAGTTGAACACGCCGGAATCGGTTACCACCGAACTGGGGGAGTTGCGCGGCAATCGTGCCTACACCTGGCCAACCGGCGGCGCGGTGGATGTGTTGCTGCGCCCGGACGACATCGTTTATGCACCGGACAGCGCCTTGAAGGCGCGGATTGTCGGCAAGACGTTCCTCGGCGCGTCGACCCTGTATCGCTTGCAGCTGCCGACAGGCGCTCAGCTGGAGTCGATCTTCCCCAGCCACGCCGATCACTTGGTCGGTGCCGACGTGGGCATTCGCGTGGCAGCCGAGCACCTGGTGTTGTTCCAGGCCTCAGGCAGTACCGCAGCACAAATCCCTCAGGTTGAGTCAGGCGTTCGCCGCTACAGCACCGCCTCCTGACGTCAACGCATCACGCCCGGCCAATTTCCGCGAACTTGGCCTGGGTGTGTTCGGCCAGCACTGTCGCTGCCAACTCCACCTCAAGCCCCCTTCTCCCCGCACTGATAAAAATTGTCGGAAACGACTGCGCCGTCACATCGATGAAGGTGCGCAGGCGTTTCTTCTGCCCCAGCGGGCTGATGCCGCCCAACAAGTAACCGGTGGCCCGTTGCGCCGCTGCCGGGTCTGCCATCTCGACCTTTTTTACCCCCGCCGCCTGCGCCAACGCCTTTAAATCCAAACTTCCGACGACCGGCACAACCGCCACCAGCAGCTCGGCTTTTTCACTGCTGGCCAGCAGGGTCTTAAACACCTGCGCCGGGTCCAGGCCCAATTTTTCCGCGGCCTCCAGACCATAGGACGCTGCCTTGGGGTCATGTTCGTAACTGTGAATTCGATGTTCGGCGCGAACTTTTTTCAACAGGTCCAATGCGGGCGTCATGTGGGCTCCAGGCTTGGCAAAAAGGTGAAAAAACAGACAGCCAATTCTAGGCCAACAACAAGCAAAAGGCTCTAGTCCGAAGCCCTCTGCCACGCGCTCACGCGCACCTTCCCTGCCGCTTCCCGCGCCCACGGCACGATCATTCATCACACCAATAATTACAAAATGACCGATCGTTCACTTTCGACCTTTGACAGCCGTCATTCTTGTCTATATTTTTTCGTTTACGAATACTGTAGGAATGCACCTACGGATTCACAGCAGTAAGCCGCGAACAGGATGGGGATCCTCGCCACGGTGAAAATCGCCGATTGCCCGTTGCGGCAAAACGCCAGACAACAACAAAAACAGAGGTTTTCCATGACAACTGCTCTTCAACAGCCTTCACTTTCAAGTCAATGCATGGCCGAATTCCTGGGCACTGCGTTGCTGATCTTCTTCGGTACCGGATGTGTTGCTGCGCTCAAGGTCGCGGGTGCCAGCTTTGGGTTGTGGGAAATCAGTATCATCTGGGGGATCGGCGTCAGCATGGCGATCTACCTGAGCGCCGGTATTTCCGGGGCTCACCTGAATCCGGCGGTCAGTATCGCGCTGTGCATCTTTGCCGATTTCGACAAGCGCAAACTGCCGTTCTACATCATCGCCCAGGTCGCCGGGGCCTTCTGTTCGGCCGCGTTGGTTTACACGCTCTACAGCAACCTGTTTTTCGATTACGAACAAACCCACCACATGATTCGCGGCACCCAGGCCAGCCTGGAACTGGCGTCGGTGTTCTCCACCTACCCGCATCCGCTGCTGGGCACGGCCCAGGCGTTCCTGGTGGAAATGGTCATCACCGCGATCCTGATGGGCGTGATCATGGCCCTGACCGATGACAACAACGGCCTGCCCCGCGGCCCGTTGGCGCCGCTGCTGATTGGTTTGCTGATTGCCGTGATCGGCAGTGCCATGGGCCCGCTGACCGGCTTTGCGATGAACCCGGCCCGTGACTTCGGCCCCAAGCTGATGACCTTTTTCGCCGGTTGGGGTGAAATGGCTTTCACTGGCGGGCGCGACATTCCTTACTTCCTGATTCCGATCTTTGCGCCGATTGTCGGCGCCTGCCTCGGTGCTGCCGCCTATCGCGGGCTGATTGCCCGTCACCTGCCCAGCGCCGCACCTGCTACAACTGATGCAACCGAAGCGGCTGCCACCGCCAAAACCCGTACTTCCTGATGCGATAGCCTGGGCCGTACTGCCCTTTTGCGGCCCAGGCTGTTTACTGACTTCCCTATTCTCCGTCCAAGGCAATCGACATGACCGACATTCAGAATAAGAACTACATCATTGCCCTCGATCAGGGCACCACCAGTTCCCGGGCGATCATCTTCGATCGTGACGCCAACGTGGTCTGCACCGCCCAGCGTGAATTCACCCAGCATTACCCGCAAGCCGGCTGGGTCGAACATGACCCGATGGAGATTTTCGCCACTCAGAGCGCGGTGATGGTCGAGGCCCTGGCACAAGCCGGCCTGCACCATGACCAGGTCGCGGCAATCGGTATCACCAACCAGCGTGAAACCACCGTGGTCTGGGACAAAATCACCGGCCGCCCGATCTACAACGCGATCGTCTGGCAATGCCGCCGCAGCACCGAGATCTGCCAGCAGCTCAAGCGCGACGGCCACGAACAATACATCAACGACACCACCGGCCTGGTCACCGACCCGTACTTCTCCGGCACCAAGCTCAAGTGGATCCTCGACAACGTCGAAGGCAGCCGCGAACGTGCGCGTAACGGCGAGCTGCTGTTCGGCACCATCGACAGCTGGCTGATCTGGAAATTTACCGGCGGCAAGACCCACGTCACCGACTACACCAACGCCTCGCGCACCATGCTCTTCAACATCCACACCCTGGAGTGGGATGCGAAGATGCTGGAGATTCTCGACGTGCCGCGCGAAATGCTGCCGGAAGTGAAGTCATCTTCGGAAATCTACGGTCGCACCAAAAGCGGTATCGCCATCGGCGGTATCGCCGGTGACCAGCAGGCGGCGCTGTTTGGCCAAATGTGCGTAGAACCGGGCCAGGCGAAAAACACCTACGGCACCGGCTGCTTCCTGCTGATGAACACCGGCGACAAGGCGGTGAAATCCAAGCACGGCATGCTCACCACCATCGCCTGCGGCCCGCGTGGCGAAGTGGCCTACGCCCTGGAAGGCGCCGTGTTCAACGGCGGTTCCACCGTGCAATGGCTGCGTGATGAGTTGAAGATCATCGCCGATGCCACCGACACCGAATACTTCGCCGGCAAGGTCAAGGACAGCAACGGCGTGTACCTGGTGCCAGCCTTCACCGGCCTGGGCGCTCCGTACTGGGACCCGTATGCCCGTGGTGCGCTGTTCGGACTGACCCGTGGCGTACGCGTGGATCACATCATTCGTGCAGCCCTGGAGTCGATTGCCTACCAGACCCGCGACGTACTCGATGCCATGCAGCAGGATTCCGGCGAACGCCTCAAATCCCTGCGGGTAGACGGTGGCGCGGTCGCCAACAACTTCCTGATGCAGTTCCAGGCCGACATCCTCGGTACCCAGGTTGAACGCCCACAAATGCGCGAAACCACCGCGTTGGGCGCCGCCTACCTGGCCGGCCTGGCGTGCGGTTTCTGGGGCAGCCTGGACGAACTGCGTGGCAAGGCGGTAATCGAGCGTCAATTCGAACCGCAGCTGGAAGAAGCGGCGAAGGAAAAACTCTACGCCGGCTGGCAGAAAGCAGTCAGCCGCACCCGCGACTGGGAACCCCACGAAGGCGCTGAATAAGCCAAGCGCCGGACGCGCATAGGGTTGTAACTGGCAGGGAGCAGATTCCTGCGTCATCATGGGCCACTTTTTACGGCAGCCCCAAGGACGCACCATGAATCTGCCTCCCCGCCAGCAACAAATCCTCGAACTGGTTCGCGAACGCGGCTATGTGAGTATCGAGGAAATGGCGCAGCTCTTCGTTGTCACCCCGCAAACCATCCGCCGCGATATCAATCAACTGGCGGAAGCCAATCTGTTGCGCCGCTACCATGGCGGCGCAGCCTATGACTCCAGCGTTGAAAACACCGCGTACGCCATGCGTGCCGACCAGATGCGCGACGAAAAACAGCGCATCGGCGAAGCCATCGCCGCGCAAATCCCCGATCACGCCTCGCTGTTTATCAACATCGGTACCACCACCGAATCGATCGCGCGTGCGCTGCTTAACCACAGCCACCTGAAAATCATCACCAATAACCTCAACGTCGCCATGATGCTGAGTGCCAAAGACGACTTCGACGTACTCCTGACCGGCGGCAACGTGCGCCGGGATGGCGGTGTGGTAGGCCAGGCCAGCGTTGATTTCATCAACCAGTTCAAGGTCGATTTCGCCTTGGTGGGCATCAGCGGTATCGATGAAGACGGCAGCCTTCTGGACTTCGATTATCAGGAAGTACGGGTTTCCCAGGCGATCATTGCCAATGCGCGCAAGGTGATCCTGGCGGCGGACTCCAGCAAATTCGGGCGCAACGCCATGATTCGCCTGGGACCCATCAGTTTGATTGATTGTTTAGTCACCGATCAGCAGCCGGTCCCGGCACTGGTGCAACTGTTGAATCAGCACAAGATTCGACTGGAAGTGGTGTAAGCCTATACAGGGGGTGTCCTGCCCCCTGATGTTCACAAATTTTCCTTTGTTCGCCCTTCGATCAGTATTTTCAATCGAAGCGGGCTGGCTGTACCTGCGTTTATAAGCTACCATTTTCGCAAATGAACATTTATGTTCGAATTCCAATACGAAAAAGATTGCGAGGCCAGCCGATGAACCCTTCTACCTTGCCTGCCCCACCGCTTGCCGAAGTCTATGACGTTGCCGTTATCGGTGGCGGGATCAATGGCGTCGGGATTGCAGCAGACGCAGCCGGTCGCGGTTTGTCGGTATTCCTTTGCGAAAAGGACGACCTGGCCAGCCACACTTCCTCCGCGAGCAGCAAGCTGATCCACGGTGGCCTGCGTTACCTGGAGCATTACGAATTCCGCCTGGTGCGCGAGGCCCTGGCTGAACGTGAGGTGCTGTTGGCCAAGGCCCCGCACATCGTCAAGCAGATGCGCTTTGTATTGCCTCACCGCCCGCACCTGCGTCCGGCATGGATGATTCGCGCCGGCCTGTTCCTGTATGACCATCTGGGCAAGCGGGAAAAACTCGAAGGCTCCAAGAGCCTCAAGTTCGGCCCCGACAGCCCGCTGAAAAGCGAAATCACCAAAGGCTTCGAATACTCCGATTGCTGGGTCGACGACGCCCGCCTTGTAGTACTCAACGCCATGGCTGCGCGGGAAAAGGGTGCGCACATCCACACCCAGACCCGTTGCGTCAGCGCACACCGCAGCAAAGGCCTGTGGGAAATGAACATGGAACGTGCCGACGGCAGCCTGTTCTCGATCCGCGCCCGAGCGCTGGTGAACGCCGCCGGCCCGTGGGTGGCCAAGTTCATCAAGGATGACTTGAAGCTGGATTCGCCCTACGGCATCCGTCTGATCCAGGGCAGCCACCTGATCGTACCGAAGCTGTATGAAGGCGCCCACGCGCACATCCTGCAGAACGAAGACCAGCGTATCGTCTTCACCATTCCGTACCTGAATCACCTGACCATCATCGGCACCACCGACCGCGAATACACCGGCGACCCGGCGAAAGTGGCGATTACCGAAGGTGAAACCGACTACATGCTCAACGTGGTCAACGCGCACTTCAAGAAGCAGCTGAGCCGCGATGACATCGTGCACACCTATTCCGGCGTGCGCCCGCTGTGCAACGACGAGTCCGACAACCCGTCGGCGGTGACCCGCGACTACACCCTGGCGCTGTCCGGCACCTCGGGCGAGGCGCCGTTGCTGTCGGTGTTCGGCGGCAAGCTGACCACCTACCGCAAGCTGGCCGAATCGGCGATGGCACAACTGGCGCCTTACTTCACGCAGATGCGCCCAAGCTGGACGGCTACAGCCACCCTGCCCGGCGGCGAAAACATGAGCACGCCAGAAGCCCTGGCCGATGCAATCCGTAGCAAATACGACTGGGTGCCGAGCGAGATTGCCCGTCGCTGGTCCACCACTTACGGCAGCCGCACCTGGCGCCTGCTGGAAGGCGTGCAATCGCTGGCGGACATGGGCGACCACCTCGGTGGCGGCCTGTACACCCGCGAAGTCGATTACCTGTGCGCTGAAGAATGGGCCACTCAGCCCCAGGACATCCTGTGGCGCCGCAGCAAGCTGGGCCTGTTCACCACGCCGCAGGAGCAGGAGAACGTGCAGCGTTACCTGTCCAAGGTTGAGCACAACCGCGGCAAGATCGAAGCGGCCTGATCAGCCCGACGTAAAAAAGCCCCTGCACCGAAAGGTCCAGGGGCTTTTTCATGCCTGCAGATGACGCTGATAGCGCAGGCCCATTTCACGAATCCCGCTGAAGGCAGAGCCCAGCAACACGGGATAAGCCGCCTGCAAAAAGCCTGGCGTGGCCGTCGCGAGAGCCCGCTCCAACCATAGGCAGGCCTGCACGTCGTCGCCGTCGTGAGCCAGCTCCGCAGCATGGTTGTATTGCCCGCGAAAATCCCCGGCCTCGGCTGAGCGCTGATACCACTGGCGCGCCAGTTGAACATCCTTGGGCACTACCACGCCTTCATGGTGGAACCGACCCAACAGGTTCATCGACTTGGCGTGCCCCTTGGCCGCAGCCTGGCGGAACAGTTCATATGCCGCGACAAGGTCACGCTCCACACCACGGCCACGCGTCAGCAACTGGCCGTAGTTATACAAACCCCAATCCAGCCCCAGATCGGCGGCCTTGCGGTAATGCCGCGCACTGTCTTCCAAGTCGACCTCGCAGCCCCAGCCATTCTCCAGGCAGCGCCCGATCATGTTGATTGCCATGGGGTGACGCTGCCGCGCAGCGATGCGAAACCAGCTCAACCCCAGCGCCTCATCCTTCTGCACGCCACGACCGTCGAGCAGCAGCTGGGCCAGGGTCGCCTGTGCGTCGGCATCTCCCAGCTGTGCCGCATGCATCACCCAGCGCACATAGGCACGCGGGTTATCACCGATATCCGAGGGCTCGCTGCCTGGCTGTGCGCTCTGCATTCCTGCCCCGAGTAGCGATCAAGGACCGCAAAAAGTTTCATGATTTATTTGGTTACAAAGTATTACATTTGAGATCGCTTATCAATTACGATCGCATCTCACTAACACTAACAAGAGATTACTCAATGGCTACCGGCATCAGTTCTGCCCCCCTCTCATCGCGGCATTTGCTCGCGTCGGCAGTGGGCCTGGCAGTGGCTGCGCAAGGAGGATTCAGTTACGCGGCGGAGCCCGCACCAGAAGACAACACAGGGGTCATCCAACTCGGCGCGACCAGCATCGAAGGCCAGGCCCCGAGCCAGAGCGTCTACAACCCTGTGGCGCCTTCTTCCCCCAAGTACACCGAGGCCCTGCGCGACACGCCGCAGACCATCACGGTGGTGCCCAAGGAAGTCATTCATGACCAGAACCTGCTGACCCTGCGCGACGTGCTCAGCACCGTGCCGGGGATCACCTTCGGGGCCGGCGAAGGCGGCAGCGGGTATGGCGACAGCATCAACCTGCGCGGCTTCTCCGCCAGCGGCGACATCTACGTAGACGGCGTGCGTGACAGCGCGCAGTACAGCCGAACCGACCCGTTCAACCTGGAGCAGGTCGAAGTCGTCAGCGGCGCAAGTTCGGTGTATTCCGGCTCCGGCGCGGTCGGTGGCACCATCAACCTGGTGAGCAAACAGCCGGAATTACGCGACAAAACCACCATCAGTGCGGGCATCGGCACCGATAACTACAAGCGCACCACCCTGGACACCAACCAGACGCTGAACGACACCACCGCGTTCCGCCTGAACCTGATGGCCCATGGTAACGACGTGCCTGGCCGCGATTATGAAGATTACGAACGCTGGGGCATCGCGCCCTCCATCGCGTTTGGCCTGGGCACGCCGACACGTGTCACCGTCAGTTATGAGCACCAGAAAGACGACAACACACCGCAATACGGTATCCCGATCTACAACGGCAAGCCCATGCCGGGCGTGGGTTGGAGTGACTACTACGGCTACCACAACATCAATGACCAGCAAATCACCTCGGACTCGTTCAGCTTGAAGCTCGAACACGACTTCAACGACGCCGTGTCCGTGCGCAACTTCACCCGCGTCGAGCGGGTGCGCCAGGACCTGCGCGCTTCCGGCCCCGAAGGTGCATTGACCGGCTGTCTGGCCAGCGGCACCCAGATCACCGGCGCCCCTTGCGCCGCAGGCCTGCAGCCGGGCTACTTCCAGCCAAGCGGCGGCTCACTGGGTAACGAGCGCAACACCCAGAACAAGATGTTCACCAACCAGACCGACGTCACCAGCCACTTCAGCACCGGGTTCATCGACCACACGCTGGTGACCGGCATCGCCATCAGCCGCGAGGAATACGAGGCGGATACCGGTAAATGGCTGACCAACGCCAACGGCAGCACCATCGTCCCACCACCGGTCAGCTACAGCGACCCGAACTCCGAATGGTCCGGCCCCGTCAACTTCACCCGGGCCGCCCACATTGACGGCGCGCTGAACAACCGCGCCGCCTATGCCTTCGACACGCTCAAGCTCAACCCACAGTGGGAAATCAACGGCGGCCTGCGTTACGAGCACAACGCCGGCAGCTCGGTGACCAATGCCTATTCCAGCACTGGCGTGGAAACGCCCGGCACTCGCTACGGCCAGGCGGATGACCTGACCTCCTACCGCCTGGCGCTGGTCTACAAACCGGTGGAAAACGGCAGCTTCTATATCGCCTACGGCAACAGCAAGACGCCGTCCCAGGCCAGCGTCAATGGGGGTTGCTACACCCCGGCCAAAAGCTCAAGCATCGCCACCAACAACTGCGATGTTTCCCCGGAAACCGCCGTCAGCTATGAGATCGGCACCAAATGGGACCTGCTCGACAATGCCCTCTCGCTGACGGGCGCGATCTTCCGCAATGACCGCACCAACTATAAAGTCGCCGACAACGACCCGAGCAACCTGAGCGGCACCCAGACCCTCGACGGCAAGGCACGTGCAGACGGTGTGGCGCTGGGCCTGAGCGGTCAGCTGACTGACCGCTGGAAGGTCTTCGCCAACTACACCTACCTGAACACTCGTGTGCTGCGCAGCGCCAGCGATTACACCCTGGCGACCACCGGCATCGACGTGCAGAAAGGCGAGCCGCTGACCTTCACCCCCAAACATGCAGCCAGCATCTGGACGGTGTACGACCTGCCCTACGACTTCCAGGTGGGCTACGGCATCACGGCGCAAACCAAGCAGTACCTGGTCAGCGCCGCCAACTCGCCGACTTCGCCCGGCTATGCGGTGCAGCGTGCGATGCTCGGTTACAAGGTCAACAAACAGTTGAACCTGCAGCTGAACATCAACAACCTGTTCGACAAGGAGTACCTCACCCGTATCCGCAACAACGGTTGGGCAGTGCCCGGCGATGGCCGCGCGGCAGTGGTGTCGGCCGACTACACGTTCTGACAGAGCCACACCCAAAAGCCCCGGGAGCCACACTCCCGAGGCTTTTTCATGGGCGATACGGGCCCACGCCGCCATTCGGTTTTCCGAACGCCATAGCTCAACCTATTCGGTTTGCCGGACCAAAACAGGAGAAAAAACCCGTAACACAAAGTTAATCTCTATATAAATCATATGGTTAACCTTTTATTTCTGGTCTGGCACGACTCATGCTCTACACTCGTAGGCGATTGCCTGAGGCGCCTCAGGAGCCGTCATAGGCTTTCGCAGTACTGTTTATATAAAAACGTGGCCGTCCCAACCGGTCTCATAAAAAAAACAAATGTCGAGGAAGTATTGATGCGCATCGTTCCCCATATCCTGGGCGCAGCTATCGCTGCTGCTCTGATCAGCACTCCAGTTTTCGCCGCCGAACTCACCGGCACACTGAAGAAAATCAACGACTCCGGCACGATCACTCTCGCTCACCGCGACAGCTCCATTCCGTTTTCCTATATCGCGGATGGTTCGGGCAAACCCGTGGGCTACTCCCACGACATTCAGCTGGCTATCGTTGAAGCCCTGAAAAAAGACCTGAACAAACCCGACCTGAAGACCAAGTACAACCTGGTCACCTCGCAAACCCGTATCCCGCTGATCCAGAACGGCACCGCGGATATCGAGTGCGGCTCCACCACCAACAACGCCGAACGCGCCCAGCAGGTTGACTTCACCGTCAATATCTTCGAAATCGGCACCCGCCTGCTGGTCAAGAAAGACAAGGAAGGCAAGCCGTCCTACAGCGATTTCGCCGACCTGAAAGGCAAGAACGTCGTGACCACCGCCGGCACCACGTCCGAGCGCATCATCAAGGCGATGAACGCCGACAAGCAGATGGGCATGAACGTCATCTCCGCCAAGGACCACGGCGAGTCCTTCCAGATGCTGGAAAGCGGCCGCGCCGTTGCCTTCATGATGGACGACGCCCTGCTGGCCGGTGAAGAAGCCAAGGCCAAGAAGCCGGACGACTGGGTCATCACCGGTACTCCACAGTCCTTCGAAGCCTACGCCTGCATGGTTCGCAAAGACGACCCAGCCTTCAAGAAGGCCGTGGATGATGCGATCGTCGGCCTGTACAAGTCCGGCGAGATCAACAAGATCTACAGCAAGTGGTTCGAGAGCCCGATCCCACCAAAAGGCCTGAACCTCAACTTCCCGATGAGCGACAAGGTCAAGGATCTGATCGCCAACCCAAGCGACAAGCCAGCGCCTGACGTAAAAATCTGATACCTGACTAAGCTTATGTCCTGAGGGAGCCAACCCTCCCTCAGGCGTCTGTTGCTACCTGCTGGCTTTAATTTTGGAACACTCGACCTGGCGGTTTTCGAGCCGATCGCGTGTGCCTGGCGTTCACCGTCGGGCGGGAAAGGATCTTCCCCAAGCGGGTGCTTGTACATCGATCGATCTCGAGGGGAGACCCTAATGAATTACAACTGGGACTGGGGCGTGTTCTTCAAGTCCACCGGCGTGGGCAGCGAGACTTATCTCGACTGGTACATCGCCGGCTTGGGCTGGACCATTGCCATCGCCGTCGTGGCATGGATCATCGCCTTGCTGCTGGGGTCTATTCTGGGCGTCATGCGCACCGTGCCAAACCGCATCGTATCGGGCATCGCGACCTGCTACGTGGAACTGTTTCGCAACGTACCGCTGCTGGTTCAGCTGTTCATCTGGTATTTCCTGATACCCGACCTGCTGCCGCAGAACCTGCAGGACTGGTACAAACAAGACCTCAACCCGACCACCTCGGCCTACCTGAGCGTTGTGGTGTGCCTGGGCCTGTTCACCGCTGCCCGTGTGTGCGAACAAGTCCGTACCGGCATCCAGGCGCTGCCACGGGGCCAGGAATCCGCCGCGCGCGCCATGGGCTTCAAGCTGCCGCAGATCTACTGGAACGTGCTGCTGCCCCAGGCCTACCGGATCATCATTCCGCCGCTTACCTCGGAATTCCTCAACGTCTTCAAGAACTCCTCCGTGGCGTCCCTGATCGGCTTGATGGAACTGCTGGCGCAAACCAAACAGACCGCCGAGTTCTCGGCCAACCTGTTCGAGGCCTTCACCCTGGCCACGCTGATCTATTTCACCCTGAACATGAGCCTGATGCTGCTGATGCGCGTGGTCGAGAAGAAAGTCGCCGTGCCCGGCCTGATCTCCGTGGGGGGTAAATAATGGACTTCGATTTCAGCGGCATCATCCCCGCCATCCCGGGCCTGTGGAACGGCATGGTCATGACCTTGCAGTTGATGGTCATGGGCGTGGTCGGCGGCATCATCCTGGGTACGATCCTCGCGCTGATGCGCCTGTCGTCCAGCAAACTGCTGTCGCGCCTGGCCGGCGCCTACGTGAACTACTTCCGCTCGATCCCGCTGCTGCTGGTGATCACCTGGTTCTACCTGGCGGTGCCGTTCGTGCTGCGCTGGATCACCGGCGAAGACACCCCGATCGGTGCGTTCACCTCCTGCGTCGTGGCCTTCATGATGTTCGAGGCGGCGTACTTCTGCGAAATCGTGCGGGCCGGCGTGCAGTCGATCCCCAAGGGCCAGATGGCCGCGGCGCAAGCGATGGGCATGACCTACGGCCAGACCATGCGCCTGATCATCCTGCCCCAGGCGTTCCGCAAGATGACCCCGTTGCTGCTGCAACAGTCGATCATCCTGTTCCAGGACACCTCGCTGGTCTACACCGTGGGCCTGGTGGACTTCCTCAACTCCGCCCGTTCCAACGGCGACATCATCGGCCGCTCCAATGAGTTCCTGATCTTCGCCGGTGTCGTCTACTTCATCATCAGCTTTTCCGCCTCGCTGCTGGTCAAGCGTCTGCAAAAAAGGTTTGCCGTATGATCTCTATCAAGAATATCAACAAGTGGTATGGCGACTTCCAGGTGCTGACCGATTGCAGCACCGAGGTTAAAAAAGGCGAAGTGATCGTGGTGTGCGGGCCGTCCGGCTCGGGCAAATCGACCCTGATCAAGTGCGTCAACGCCCTGGAACCGTTCCAGAAAGGCGACGTGGTGGTCGATGGCACCTCCATTGCCGACCCGAAGACCAACCTGCCGAAACTACGCTCGCGCGTTGGCATGGTGTTCCAGCACTTCGAGCTGTTTCCGCACCTGACCATCACCGAAAACCTGACCATCGCGCAGATCAAGGTATTGGGCCGCAGCAAGGAAGAAGCCACCAAGAAGGGCCTGCAACTGCTGGAGCGCGTCGGCCTGTCGGCTCACGCCCACAAGCACCCGGGCCAGCTTTCCGGCGGCCAGCAACAGCGTGTGGCGATTGCCCGTGCGCTGGCGATGGACCCGATCGTCATGCTGTTCGACGAACCGACCTCGGCCCTCGACCCGGAAATGGTCAACGAGGTGCTCGACGTGATGGTGCAGTTGGCCCAGGAAGGCATGACCATGATGTGCGTGACCCACGAAATGGGTTTCGCCCGCAAGGTAGCCGACCGGGTGATCTTCATGGACGCCGGCAAGATCATCGAAGACTGCCCGAAAGAGGAATTCTTCGGCGACATCAGCGCCCGCTCCGAGCGTGCGCAGCACTTCCTCGAGAAAATCCTGCAGCACTAAGCACTGCCCTGTTGTGGTGGGTCGGGCAACCCCACTCACCACAACTGGTTGACCCAAGGCATCTGTGATGAAATGCGACCCCAACCTCTTTCGCGCCGCGCCGCCATCACTTGCCGTGAAGCCTCGTCTGATTCGCCAATTGTTCCTGCCGCCGCTGATCATCGCCCTGATGATCGGACTGGGTTACGTCGGCTTCTGGATCAGCGAGTTCTATGGGATCCGCACCCTCAGCGATACCGGCGAACGCCAACTGGAATTGCACGCCCGCACCGTCGAGAGCGAACTCAGCAAATACACCTACCTGCCCAGTCTCCTGGAGCTGGAATCCAGCGTCTCCAGGCTGTTGGCCGACCCGAATCAAGAAACCCGCAAAACCGTCAACGACTACCTCGAAGGCCTGAACCGGCGCAGTCGCAGCCGGGCGATCTACGTGATGGACACCACCGGCCGTGTGCTGGCGACCAGCAACTGGCGCGATGCCGACAGTTACCAGGGTGAAGACCTGTCCTTCCGTGCCTATTTCCAGAATGCCGTGCGCGGCCAGCCCGGCCGGTTCTACGGCATCGGCAGCACCAACGGCGAACCCGGCTATTACCTGGCCCATGGTCTGGAAGAGCACGGCAAGATCATCGGCGTCGCCGTGGTAAAGGTACGCCTGGAAGCGCTGGAAGAGCGCTGGCAGCGGGCGCGCCTGGAGGCCTTCGTCAGTGACGAGAATGGCATCATCATTCTCTCCAGCGACCCGGCCCGTCGCCTCAAGTCCGTGCGGCCATTGAGCGATGACACCAAGGACCGCCTTGCCCACAGCCTGCAATACTACTGGGCGACGCTCAACGAGCTGGAACCACTGGCCCGCGAGCGCCTCAACGAAGGCACCGAGAAGTTGACCTTCCCGGCCAACAGCGAAGTGGTGGCCGACGAGCATGAGGTCAGCTACCTGGCCCAGACCCGCCCGCTGAACGACACCCCCTGGAATTTCACCCTGCTCACCCCGCTGAACGACCTGCGCCGGGCCGCCATCAACCAGGGCATACTGGTGGCCGTAGCCTTTGCGCTGGTGGCATTCCTGCTGATTGCCTGGAACGAGCGCCGCAAGGTGATTGCCACCCGCCTCGCCGCCCGGGAAGCCCTGCAGGAAGCCAATAACCAGCTGGAGCGACGGATTGCCGAACGCACCACCGACCTGCGGGCCAGCAACGAGCGGCTCAAGAGCCAGATTCGCGAGCGGCGCCAGGCCGAGGAAACCTTGCGCCGGGCCCAGGACGAACTGGTGCAGGCCGGCAAACTCGCGGCCATCGGCCAGATGTCCACCAGCATCGCCCATGAATTGAACCAGCCACTGGCCGCCCTGCGTACCCTGTCGGGCAACACCGTGCGCTTCCTTGAGCGTGGGGCGCTGGACACCGCCAGTGCCAACCTCAAGACCATCAACGAACTGATCGACCGCATGGGTCGCATCACCGCCAGCCTGCGCTCCTTTGCCCGGCGTGGCGATGACCAGGGCGAAGCCAATCTGGGCAAGGCGGTGGACGCTACGTTCCAGATCCTCGGCAGTCGCCTGGAGACCCTGCCGCTGACGGTGCACCGCCACTTCAGCAGCGCGCAGTTGCAGATCGACCAGACACGCCTGGAGCAGATCCTGGTCAACCTGATGGGCAACGCCCTGGACGCGATGCAGGCGCAACCGGCCCCCGAACTGTGGCTGGAAGGCGACATCGCCGACGGCAAATATCGCCTGCGGGTGCGC
This sequence comes from Pseudomonas sp. Ag1, assembly GCF_000278565.1. NCBI lineage: Bacteria > Pseudomonadati > Pseudomonadota > Gammaproteobacteria > Pseudomonadales > Pseudomonadaceae > Pseudomonas > Pseudomonas sp. Ag1. Next base: position 2,046 of record NZ_AKVH01000089.1, on the reverse strand, counting down.
GATAACGGCCACGGGATTGATCCCGAGACCCGCAAGCATTTGTTCGAACCGTTCTTTACCACCAAACCCGGCGAACAAGGCCTGGGCCTCGGCCTGACGCTGTCGGCCAGCCTCGCGGCGGCGACCGGCGGCAACCTCGCCGTCGAGCATCCGGCCAGCGGTGGTACTGCCTTTGTCCTGAGTTTGCCGCTGGCGAGCCCTCAACAAGTCGAGTCGAAATGAACGCAGAAAAAACCACCGACCTGACCGTCCTGATCGTCGAAGACGACCCCCATGTATTGCTCGGCTGCCAGCAAGCCCTGGCCCTGGAAGACATTCCCAGCGTGGGCGTGGGCAGTGCCGAAGAAGCCTTGACCCTCGTCGGTGAAAACTTCGCCGGCATCGTCATCAGCGATATTCGCCTGCCGGGCATCGACGGCCTGGAGTTGCTGACCCGGCTCAAGGCCCTGGATAAAAGCCTGCCGGTGGTGCTGATCACCGGCCACGGCGATATCTCCATGGCCGTGGGCGCGATGCGCAACGGCGCCTATGACTTCATGGAGAAACCCTTCTCTCCCGAGCGCCTGGTGGACGTAGCCCGCCGCGCCCTGGAACAACGCGGTTTGGCCCGGGAAGTCTGGTCGCTGCGCCGGCAACTCGCCGAGCGCGATTCGCTGGAAGGCCGGATCATCGGTCGCTCTCCGGCCATGCAGAACCTGCGGGAATTGATCGCCAACGTCGCCGACACCTCGGCCAACGTGTTGATCGAGGGCGAGACCGGCACCGGCAAGGAATTGGTCGCGCGCTGCCTGCACGATTTCAGCCGGCGCCACTCCCACCAGTTCGTCGCCTTGAACTGCGGCGGCCTGCCGGAGAACCTGTTCGAAAGCGAAATCTTCGGCCACGAAGCCAACGCGTTCACCGGTGCCGGCAAGCGCCGCATCGGCAAGATCGAACACGCCCACGAAGGCACGCTGTTCCTCGACGAAGTGGAAAGCATGCCGATGAACCTGCAGATCAAGCTGCTGCGGGTGTTGCAGGAACGCACCCTGGAACGCCTGGGTTCGAACCAGAGCGTGGCGGTGGATTGCCGGGTGATCGCCGCGACCAAGTCCGACCTCGACGACCTGAGCCGCGCCAACCAGTTTCGCAGCGACCTGTACTACCGCCTCAACGTGGTGACCCTGGAACTGCCGCCGCTGCGTGAACGCCGCGAAGACATCCTGCAGTTGTTCGAACACTTCCTGCAGCAGTCGTCGCTGCGTTTCGACCGCACCGCGCCGGACCTCGACAACCAGACCCTGTCCAGCCTGATGAGCCATGACTGGCCGGGCAACGTGCGTGAACTGCGCAACGTGGCCGAGCGGTTTGCCCTCGGTTTGCCGGCGTTCAAGAAGAGCGGCGCCAGCAGCGGCAACCATGGGCTGGCCTTTACCGAAGCGGTGGAGGCGTTCGAGCGCAACCTGCTCAACGATGCCTTGCAACGCAGCGGCGGCAACCTGACCCAGGCCAGCCAGGAACTGGGGATGGCCAAGACCACGTTGTTCGATAAGGTCAAGAAGTACGGGCTGAGCCACTAGGAGCGCATTGTGGATTTATTGTTGAAGGCGGCATTGGGTGCGGGGGTGGTGTTGATTCTGGCGGCGCTGGCCAAGACCAAGAACTACTACATTGCAGGGTTGGTGCCGCTGTTTCCGACGTTCGCGTTGATTGCGCATTACATTGTCGGCAAGGGTCGGTCGGTGGAGGATTTGAAGACCACCATCGTGTTCGGGATGTGGTCGATCATTCCGTACTTTGTGTACCTGGCGACGTTGTATGTGATGGTTGACCGGATGCGTCTGGAGGCTTCGCTGGCGGTGGCGGCGGTAGCGTGGTTGATGGCGGCTACGATTTTGGTCAGCGTGTGGGTCCGGGTACACGCCTGACATACACCTATCAAAGATGCGGAGCCGGGTGGGTGTGTATATCCGTTATTTAGGTAACGGCCGCTTATGGTTCCGCTCTTACAGCGGCTCACTTTTGAAAAGCGCAAAAGTAAGCAAAACGCTCTTGCCCCACCACTCG
>NZ_AKVH01000088.1:0-90086 GCF_000278565.1 Pseudomonas sp. Ag1 | reverse complement strand
CATCGTTAACGACCTTCGCGAGCAAGCCCGCTCCCACATTTGGACCGTGCCCGCTTTAGCTTTTGATTTTGCTCTTCAACACTCTTTTGCGCTGTTCAAAAGTGAGCCGCTGTGAGAGCGGAACCAATACAAGCCATCACCCAAAAAACGGATATACACACACCAAACAGCGCCCCCCCATTGGCCAAACCAGTCAACCAAGTTGAAAGCTTTGACCATTGCCCACCCACCGCTCTAGAGCGACTATTTCACCGGTCTACGTACCTATCCTGAAAATAAAAAACACACAGGGATTTGAAGCGATGCGTGATTACTCGGCTGCCACCACCCAGTTCAACTACCAACACACCGTCGACGCTGCCTTGTCGGGCAACCTGCAGGCCCTAAACGCCTGCGTCGAATGCTGCGACCGCCACGCATTACCTGGCCGCATCGCACTGTTCTGGGAGGGCAAGGACGGCCGCAGCGCCACGTCCACCTTCACCCAGCTGCAAGACCAGGCCGCACGCTTCGCCAACTTCCTCCTGGCCCAGGGCGTCAATCGCGGCGACAAGGTGGCAGGCCTCCTGCCACGCACCGCCGAGCTGCTGGTGGTCGTCCTCGCCACCTGGCGCATCGGCGCGGTCTATCAGCCGCTGTTCACCGCCTTCGGCCCCAAGGCCATCGAACACCGCCTGAACAGCTCCGGCGCCGCGCTGGTGGTGACCGATGCAGTAAACCGTCCCAAACTGACGGAAGTGGCCGACTGCCCGACCATCGTCACCGTCGCCGGCCCCAACGGCGAAGGCATCGCGCGCGGCGATTTCAGCTTCTGGGCCGAGCTGCCCAACTATTCCAACCTCTGCGAACCCGTATTGCTGGGCGCCGACGACCCGTTCCTGCTGATGTTCACCTCAGGCACCACCGGCCCGTCGAAAGCCCTCGCCGTGCCGCTCAAGGCAATCGTCGCGTTCCAGAGCTACACCCGCGACGCCGTCGACCTGCGCCCCGAAGACGCATTCTGGAACGTCGCCGACCCGGGCTGGGCCTACGGCATCTATTTCGGCGTGACCGGCCCCTTGTCCATGGGCCACCCGATCACCTTCTACGATGGCCCGTTCACCCTCGAAAGCACATGCCGTGTCATCAACAAATACGGGATTACCAACCTCACCGGTTCTCCCACGGCCTATCGCCTGCTGATTGCCGGGGGCGAGCAGTTCGCCAAGTCGATCAAGGGCAAGCTGCGTATTGTCAGCAGTGCCGGCGAGCCGCTGAACCCGGAAGTGATCCGCTGGTTCGCCGATAACCTCGGCGTGACCATCCACGACCACTACGGCCAGACCGAGTTGGGCATGGTGCTGTGCAATCACCATGGCCTGGAGCATCCGGTGCACGTCAGCTCCGCGGGCTTTGCCTCGCCGGGCCATCGCATCGTGGTGCTGGACGACAACCATCAGGAGTTGCCCGCCGGCCAACCGGGCATCCTGGCTATCGACCGCGAGCAATCGCCGATGTGCTGGTTTGCCGGTTATGACGGCGTCAAGACCAAGGCCTTCGTCGGCAAGTACTACCTCAGCGGCGATACGGTGGAGCTGAACCCCGATGGCAGCATCAGCTTTGTCGGGCGCAGCGACGATGTGATCACCACCTCCGGCTATCGCGTGGGGCCGTTCGACGTAGAGAGCGCCTTGATCGAGCATCCGGCCGTGGTGGAGGCCGCCGTAGTGGGCAAGCCATGTCCGGAACGCACCGAGATCGTCAAGGCGTTTGTGGTGCTCAGCGAGCAGTACCGCGCCGAGCCGGCCCTGGCCGAAGAGCTGCGCCAGCACGTGCGCAAGCGCCTGGCCGCTCACTCGTACCCGCGGGAAATCGAATTTGTCAGCGAGCTGCCCAAGACCCCGAGCGGCAAGCTGCAACGCTTCATTTTGCGTAATCAGGAAATTGCCAAGGCCCAGGCGGCCACGGCGTGACCCATTCTTCAAGGAAACAATGATGCAGATTGAGAACAAGGTTTTTCTGGTCAGCGGTGGCGCTTCAGGCCTCGGCGCGGCAACCGCCGAGATGCTCGTGGCGGCCGGTGCCAAGGTGATGCTGGTGGACCTGAACGCCGACGCAGTGGCCGCCCAGGCGCAAAAGCTCGGCGCGCAGGCCCGCAGCGTAGTCGCCGATATCAGCCAGGAAGCCGCTGCCGAAGCGGCGGTACAGGCCACCGTCGCCGCCTTTGGCGGTTTGCATGGGTTGGTCAACTGTGCCGGTGTGGTGCGGGGAGAGAAAATCCTCGGCAAAAATGGCCCGCACGTGCTGGCCAACTTCGCCCAGGTGATCAACGTCAACCTGATCGGCAGTTTCAACCTGCTGCGCCTGGCTGCAGCGGCTATCGCTGAAACCGAGGCGAATGCCGATGGCGAGCGCGGTGTGATCATCAATACCGCTTCAGTGGCAGCGTTTGACGGCCAGATCGGCCAGGCGGCGTATGCCGCTTCCAAGGGCGCGATTGCCAGCCTGACCCTGCCGGCGGCCCGCGAACTGGCGCGCTACGGGATTCGGGTGATGACCATCGCCCCCGGTATTTTCGAAACTCCGATGATGGCGGGCATGACGCCGCAAGTGCGCGAATCCCTCGCCGCCGGCGTGCCATTCCCGCCGCGCCTGGGCAAACCGGGCGAGTACGCCGCGCTGGTGCGGCATATCATTGAAAACAGCATGCTCAACGGCGAGGTGATCCGTCTCGACGGGGCCTTGCGCATGGCAGCCAAATAAGGAGATTTTCATGACTGATCCAATCGTTATTGTCAGCGCGGTACGCACCCCGATGGGCGGGTTCCAGGGCGATCTCAAAGGCCTCACCGCTCCGCAACTGGGCGCTGCGGCGATTCGTGCAGCGGTCGAACGCGCCGGTATCGCTTCCGATGCCGTGGATGAAGTGCTGTTCGGCTGCGTGCTGCCCGCCGGCCTCGGCCAGGCGCCGGCACGCCAGGCGGCGCTGGGTGCTGGCCTGGACAAGTCCACGCGCTGCACCACCCTCAACAAGATGTGCGGCTCAGGCATGGAAGCCACGATCCTGGCCCATGACGCGTTGCTGGCAGGCAGCGTGGAGGTGGCCATCGCCGGTGGCATGGAGAGCATGTCCAACGCGCCGTACCTGCTGGACCGCGCCCGCAGCGGCTATCGCATGGGCCACGGCCGGGTGCTCGACCACATGTTCCTCGACGGCCTTGAAGACGCCTACGACAAGGGCCGCCTGATGGGCACCTTTGCCGAGGACTGCGCCGAGCACAACGGCTTTTCCCGCGAGGCCCAGGACGCGTTTGCGATTGCGTCCCTGACCCGTGCGCAACAGGCGATCACCGACGGCAACTTCATCGCCGAAATCGTCCCGGTACAGGTCACCGTGGGCAAGGAACAGAAAACCATCATCCACGACGAACAGCCGCCGAAAGCCAAGCTGGACAAGATCGCCACCCTGAAGCCGGCCTTCCGTGAAGGCGGCACGGTGACGGCAGCCAACTCCAGTTCGATTTCCGACGGTGCGGCGGCGCTGCTGCTGATGCGCCAGTCCGAAGCGCACAAGCGCGGGCTCAAGCCTCTGGCGGTGATCCATGGCCACGCGGCGTTTGCCGATGAGCCTGGCCTGTTCCCGGTAGCGCCGGTGGGGGCGATCCGCAAGCTGATGAGCAAGACCGGCTGGAACCTCGACGAAGTCGACCTGTTTGAAATCAACGAAGCCTTTGCCGTGGTCAGCCTGGTGACCATGAGCAAGCTGGAGATTCCCCACAGCAAGGTCAACATCCACGGCGGTGCCTGTGCCCTGGGCCATCCGATTGGCGCGTCCGGCGCGCGGATCCTGGTGACCCTGCTTTCGGCCCTGCGCCAGAAAGGCCTCAAGCGCGGCGTTGCAGCGATCTGCATCGGCGGCGGTGAAGCCACGGCCATGGCCGTTGAATGCCTGTACTAAGGAACACCTATGCTGCCGAATGACGAACAACTGCAAATCAGCGAAGCCGCCCGGCAATTTGCCCAGGAACGCCTTAAACCGTTCGCTGCCGAGTGGGACCGCGAGCATCGCTTTCCCAAGGAAGCCATTGGTGAAATGGCCGAGCTGGGCTTTTTCGGCATGCTGGTCCCGGAGCAATGGGGCGGCTGTGATACCGGCTACCTGGCCTACGCCATGGCCCTGGAAGAGATCGCTGCCGGTGACGGCGCCTGCTCGACCATCATGAGCGTGCACAACTCCGTGGGCTGCGTGCCGATCCTCAAGTTCGGCAATGATCAACAGCGCGAGCAGTTCCTCAAGCCCCTGGCCAGTGGTGCGATGCTCGGTGCGTTTGCCTTGACCGAGCCCCAGGCCGGTTCCGACGCCAGCGGCCTGAAAACCCGTGCCCGGCTGGAGGGCGATCACTACGTCTTGAATGGCTGCAAGCAGTTCATCACCTCCGGGCAAAACGCCGGGATCGTGATTGTGTTTGCAGTCACCGATCCGGCTGCCGGCAAACGCGGCATCAGCGCCTTTATCGTGCCCACCGACTCGCCGGGCTACAGCGTCGCGCGGGTCGAGGACAAGCTCGGCCAGCATGCTTCCGACACCTGCCAGATCCTGTTTGAGGATGTGAAGGTGCCGGTGGCCAATCGTTTGGGCGAGGAGGGCGAAGGCTACCGGATCGCCCTGGCCAACCTCGAAGGCGGGCGTGTCGGCATTGCTTCGCAAGCGGTAGGCATGGCACGGGCGGCATTTGAAGCGGCCCGGGACTACGCCCGCGAGCGGGAAAGCTTTGGCAAGCCGATCATCGAGCACCAGGCCGTGGCCTTCCGCCTGGCGGACATGGCGACGCAAATCGCCGTGGCGCGGCAGATGGTGCATTACGCCGCCGCCCTGCGTGACAGCGGCAAGCCGGCGCTGGTGGAAGCGTCCATGGCCAAGCTGTTTGCTTCGGAAATGGCCGAAAAGGTCTGCTCGGCAGCCTTGCAAACCCTCGGCGGTTACGGTTACCTGAGCGACTTTCCCCTGGAGCGGATCTACCGCGATGTGCGGGTCTGCCAGATTTACGAAGGCACCAGCGATATTCAACGCATGGTCATTTCACGCAATCTCTGAGGAGTCTCTATGAGTTACGAAAGCATTTTGCTGGACGTGCAGGGCCGGGTCGGGCTGATCACCCTCAATCGCCCGCAAGCGCTGAACGCCCTGAACGCGCAACTGGTCAGCGAGCTGAACCAGGCGCTGGACAGCCTGGAAGCCAACCCGGAAATCGGCTGCATCGTGCTAACCGGCTCGAAAAAAGCCTTTGCCGCCGGTGCCGACATCAAGGAAATGGCCGAGCTGACCTACCCGCAGATCTACCTCGACGACCTGTTCAGCGACAGCGATCGCGTGGCCAACCGCCGCAAGCCGATTATCGCGGCGGTCAACGGGTTTGCCCTGGGTGGCGGCTGTGAACTGGCCTTGATGTGCGACTTCATCCTGGCGGGTGACAACGCCAAGTTTGGCCAGCCGGAAATCAACCTCGGCGTGCTGCCGGGCATGGGCGGCACCCAGCGCCTGACCCGCGCCGTGGGCAAGGCCAAAGCCATGGAAATGTGCCTGACCGGGCGCTTTATCGATGCGGTGGAAGCCGAGCGCTGCGGGATCGTCGCGCGCATCGTGCCGGCGGATGAGCTGTTGGACGAAGCATTGAAGGTCGCGACCCTGATCGCCGGCAAGTCGGTGCCCATCAGCATGATGGTCAAGGAAAGCGTGAACCGTGCGTTTGAAGTGAGCCTTTCCGAAGGCGTGCGCTTTGAGCGCCGGGTGTTCCACGCGGCGTTTGCCACGCTGGATCAGAAGGAAGGCATGGCGGCGTTTGTGGCCAAGCGTGCGCCGGAGTTCAAGGACAAGTAAACACTGTCCTGAAACGCTGAAGATCAAAATGTGGGAGCGGGCTTGCTCGCGAAGGCGGTATTACAGTCACCCGATGTATCGACTGATCCACCGCCTTCGCGAGCAAGCCCGCTCCCACATTGGTTCTGCGAAATACCTGTTACAGCTGGTAGTTTTTCAATTCTCTGGCAATCACCATCCGCTGAATCTCGCTGGTGCCCTCGTAAATCTGGGTAATCCGCGCATCCCGGTAGTAACGCTCCACCGGGTAGTCCTCCAGATAGCCATAACCCCCATGAATCTGCATGGCTGAAGAGCACACCTTCTCGGCCATTTCCGAGGCAAACAGCTTGGCCTGGGAGGCCTCCGACAGGCATGGCTTGCCCGCACTGCGCAATCGGGCGGCATGCAGGATCAGCAGGCGCGCCGCATTCAGGCGGGTTTGCATGTCGGCCAGCAAGTTGGCCACGCTCTGGTGCTCGATGATCGCCTTGTCGAACTGCACCCGGTCACGGGCATAGGCCAGCGCGGCCTCAAAGGCGGCACGCGCAATACCCAGCGCCTGGGCGGCAATCCCGATGCGTCCGCCTTCGAGGTTGGACAGGGCGATGGCCAGGCCCTTGCCGCGTTCACCCAGCAGGTTGGCTTCCGGTACGGTGCACTGGTTGAGGGTGACGGCACAGGTGTCGGAGGCACGAATGCCCATCTTGTGTTCGGTACGGTCCACCACGAAGCCCGGGGTGTTGGTCGGCACCAGGAACGCCGAGATGCCTTTCTTGCCCAGGTCAGGGTCGGTCACTGCAAACACGATCGCCAGCTTGGCGCGCTTGCCGTTGCTGACAAACTGCTTGGCGCCGTTGATCACCCACTGGCCGTCCCGCAGTTCGGCGCGGGTGCGCAGGTTGTGCGCTTCGGAACCGGCCTGGGGTTCGGTAAGGCAGAAGCAACCGATGGCCTGGCCGCTGGCCAGTTCCGCCAACCAGGTTTCCTTTTGTGCTTGTGAGCCGTAGTTGAGGATTGGCCCGCAACCCACTGAATTATGGATACTCATCAGTGCGCCGGTAGCGCCGTCGCCAGCGGAAATCTCTTCCACTGCCAGGGCGTAGGCCACGTAGTCGACATAGGTGCCGCCCCATTCTTCAGGCACCACCATGCCCAGCAAACCCAACTCGCCCATCTTGGCGACCAAAGCATCGTCGATCCAGCCGGCCTTTTCCCAAGCCTGGGCGTGGGGGGCGATTTCGCCACGGGCAAAGTCCCGCGCCATGTCGCGGATCATCACTTGTTCTTCTGTAAATTCAATATCTTGCATGACTTAGTTCCCGTTCTTGTCGAAGTCGCGGAAGAAGCTTTCGACATGATCAGCCTCCAACGCCTGCAGGGTTGGAGGGTTCCAGCGAGGGGTTTTGTCCTTGTCGATCAGCAGGGCGCGGACGCCTTCGATCAGGTCGCCACGGGCAAACCATTGGCGGTCCAGGTGCAGTTCCAGGGCAAAGCATTGCTCCAGCGGCAGGTGGCGCCCGCGACGCAGCATCTGCAGGGTCACGGCCATGGCCAGGGGGGAGCGCGTCTGCATCAGGCTGGCGGTGGTCAATGCCCAGTCATGGCTGTCGGCGACGGTGACCTGCTGCAATTGCTCAACGATGCTCGGCACGTCCGGCAAGGCAAAGAAGTGATCGATGGCTGGGCGTAGCGCCGCCAGGGGGGCGTCGGGCAATTGTTGCACCGCGAGGCTGGCCAGCAGGCCTTGCAGGTCCTTGAGGGGAGAATCGTGCCATTCCAGGCGGTCCAGGCGCTGGTCGAGGTCGGCGAGCCGGGTGCTGTCGAGGTACCAGTCCGCCAGGCCGCAATACAGGGCGTCGGCGGCGCGAATCTGCACGCCGGTCACCCCGAGGTAGATCCCCAGTTCCCCGGAAATGCGCGGCAGGAAATAGCTGCCGCCCACGTCAGGGAAATACCCGATGGCCACCTCGGGCATTGCCAGGCGGCTGCGGTCGGTGACCACCCGCAGGTCGGCGCCTTGCACCAGGCCCATGCCACCGCCAAGGACGAAGCCGTCCATCAGTGCCAGGACCGGTTTGCGATAGTTGTGAATGGCGAGGTCGAGGGCGTATTCCTCGACGAAGAAGTCTTCGTGGAGGGTATCGCCGCTCTTGAAGCTGTCGTACAGCGAGCGAATGTCGCCGCCGGCGCAGAAGGCTTTTTCACCGGCACCGCGCAACACCACGGCATGCACCTGGGGATCGTCCGCCCACGCCTGCAAATGCCGGCTGAGGCTGCGGACCATGTCCAGGGTGAGGGCGTTAAGGCCTGCGGGGCGATTGAGGGTCAGGTGGCCAATATGGTTGCGTACGTGCGCCAGGACCTCGTCTTGCACAATCCCGGCGCTGCTTGCCTCGGATGAAACCTGAGCAGTCATCTCTAACTCCCTGCTTTTATTGTTCTTTATCAAGATGTTCGCGGGCGAACCATCTCGCGATCGTACCAGTGCAAATTTGCCCAGTACAAGTCGGAATCATGCAGGTCGTTTTTGCATTTTTGCCTTATGGAGGAGGCTGGCCCTGGCGCTGGAAAACCGCGCCGATGGTGCGCCGCCGGGCATACCGCTCGCTGGCCTGGATCAGCTCTTCCAGCTCCTGCGGGGTAACGTCCAGGAACTGCTCGCGCTCGGCGAGGGCCTGCTTGAGGTCCTCGGCGCTGATCCCGGGGTTTTCGGTGGCGATTGGCATAAAGATCGGCGCAGCCGGTTCGCGGGTGCCCTTGGGGTAACGCGTGCGCGTGGCGTTGTTGTAGGCCAGCGCGCAGGCCAACAAGGCTGTGGCTCCCAGCATGACTGCGGCAAGTTCGTGCCAGCCCATGGCAATCGAGGCGGGGTCAGCCAGCACCAGGCTCATGGCCAGGCCGCCCGCCGGTGGATGCAGGCAGCGCAGCCAGCAGATCAGGATCACGGTCATCCCGGCAGCCAGGCATGCGCTGCCCAGCGTTCGGCCCAATACCCGGGCGACCAGCAGTGCAACAATCCCGGCACACAGGTAGCTGCCGATGATCGACCAGGGCTGGGCCAGCGCGCCGGAGGATACGGCAAACAGCAGCACCGCCGAGGCTCCCAGCGGGCCTATCAGGTGCAGGGCCACCTCGGTGCCGAACACCTGGGCGCACACCCAGACGCTGAACAGTGTGCCCAGGGCCATGCCGATGGCGGCACGACTCCATTCGGCAGGGCGGGTATTGATGGCAGCGGGTAACCAGCGAGCGAGCATTGACAGACGATCCGTGAAAAGCGGGCGAAAAAAAAGGCTTGCCTGGTTTCCCGGAAAAGCCCTTTAAAGAAGTTCCTGCATTTGGGGGAGGAACCTGCGCAGTGTGCCAATCGATGAAGACTGCTGCCAATGCATATTAATGCAGGTCAAGTGCAGTATTTTTGCAGTAAAACGTGTCAGCCAAACGGTATCAGGCGGGTTGGCGGTGGCATGGGGTTGCTGATCTTGCCCAGCACACGGTCATCGGTTTCCTCGTTGATCAGCAGGTTTTGTACATTTTCCCGCAGCGATGGATTGTTGGCCAATGGCCCCTTGAGCACCACCAGTGCATCACGCAGTTCCATCAGCCGATCCAGTTTTGGCAGCGGGATGTAACCCGCATTGACTCTGTCGCGGGACAAAGGCGCGACAGCGTCAGAGGTTGAGGGGTCTGGCAATCGACGGTCGGACACAAAACATTCCTCTAAATGAAATAAACGGCAGCGCTGAATGCTGTTTAAAAGGTCTTTATTGTTATTTCGACTGTTCGTTTAAGCGGGGCATGTCTTGATTGATGGCTTGCTGCTACGTTCGTCGAGTTTCTTTCGAAAGTAACAGGAATGCCTTACACCGCACCTTTGGAACTTCTGAAAATAGTTAAAAGGTATTAAATAATTAACTCGCTTGGCAGGCGAGTCTACAGTCGAGGGCTAGGGGCGGGAAGAGGGCGTCTTATCGGTAGCAGCGTATAGATGCGTAGGATGTTTCTCGATAGTTGCTACGCTAAAAGTTTCGAAGTTGAATGGGCAAAGAAGTTTCTTACATACACTTGGATTTATAACTACTGAATGTACTGGCGCGGGATAAGCGGTTGGTTCCGCTTATCTCGCGCCCTGTATCAAGGTTGTGCGGGTTTGATCAAATGCAGCAGTACGTAGGGGTTCTTGTCGAACTGGCCGGTCAGTACCGGCTGCAGTGAACGAAAACGCGGGTCGCTCAACGCTTCATAGTCCGACTGGCTCATGATCAGCCATGCAGGAGCCTGGATCGGCGCCAGGTCGGCAGGCAACTGGGTAAACAACGGCACCCGGTCGCAATCGAGGTTGACCATGAACTTGATGGCTTTTGCGTCCTTGCCCAGTGCGTGCAATACCAGCGGCGCCGGTTGTAGCTGGGTCAGCGCATGGGCCTGGAGGGTAAAGGTGCGCGTGTCATACAACCGGCGCTCCAGCGGCTCGACCATCACGATATACGCCAGCCACACCGCCAATACCGCGGCGAATGCCGGGCCCACGTAGCGAAGGCGCTGGTTGAACAGCAAGCCCAGTGCCAGCACCTGGATCGCGATCAGGATCCCGAACACCGGATTGAGGCTGCCAATCTGCTCGGGGAAGCGGTGACGCGCCACGAACAAGCCTGCGATCAGCAGCCCCGGAATGACCGTCCACAACCCCAGCATCAGCCAGCGCAGCCCGGCGAACAGTCTGCCTCGCGACACCTGGAACGGATACGCGGCGATGATTGCTGCCAGGGGCAGCATCGGCAGCACATAGCGCGCTTTTTTCGCCTGGGGCACCGACAAGCCGATCATCACGATCAAGCCGGCGGCGAGGCAGTACAGCACCAGTTTCAGCGCCGGGCCCTTGTCCTCGCGGCCACCGGCGACAATCGCAACCAGCGCGAGTATTGCCAACGGATACGCCGGCGCGTAGTTGCCCAGCGAACTGCTGAAATAATACAGCGCGCTGCCGGAGCCTTCGGTGCCATCCATGCGACCCAGGAACTGCATGCGGATTACGTCCTGCATGAACGTTTCACCGCCACTGAGCTTGGCCAGCAGCAACAGCAGGCCCACGCACGCCGCCAGGAACGCCAACGCGAGCAGGCCGAAACTGAACAGCTGGCGCCATTGCCGGTTGATCAGGTAATAGCTGCACAGCATGCCGGTGGGAATGACCAGGCCAATCGGTCCACGGATTGCAAACCCCAGGATCAGCAGCGCAAACAGCCAGTGCAGGCGCTTGGCGGCGCCGAAGTGGTCATGGGCATAACCCAGGTAAAACACCGCCAGGGCCACGGCAGCCAACATCTGGTCGAGGGACACCGCGCGGGTTTCGCTGATGAAGGTGCTGCTGAGCAGCATCACCGCGATGCTCAGCAGTGCCCAGCGCCGGGAGTAGGGCGCGGTCAGCCGGTAGAGCAGCACCACGATCAGTGCCGAAGCGATGGCCGTGGGCAGCCAGGCCGTCAGGCTGGTGACCTGCCCCAGGGGCACCGACAGCAGCCAGGTCAGCAGCGTCGAGGTGGCCAGGTAATCGGCATAAGGTTGCCCGTACGTGGTCGGGAAGAACCCCGGCCCGTGGCGCAGCATCTCCTGGGCGAACAGCACGAAGCGCGAGTCAAAGCCGATGATTGCCTGGTTCCAGTTGCCCGCGACAAACAGGATCAGGGCCAGCAGCCCCAGGATCCATGAGTGTCGGCGGATCGTCGGGCTGAGCAGGGGCCGATGAGCTTTGTCCACGTCTCAGGCTTCCTCGGCCTGAGGCGCCCAGTTTTGCTGGGGGATCGGCAAGTTGCAGGAATCGCCGCGGCCCATCGGGAAGTACTGGATGCCTTTGCGTGCCAGGCGTTCGCCGTCGTACAGGTTGCGGCCGTCGAAGATCACCGGGGTTTTCAGGCGTTGCTGGATCAGGTCGAAGTCCGGTGCCTTGAACTGTTGCCATTCGGTGCAGATGATCAAGGCGTCAGAGCCACTCAGGGTGGATTCCGGGGTGCCCATCAGCATCAGGCGCGGGTCATCACCGTAGATGCGCTGGGTTTCCTGCATGGCTTCCGGGTCAAACGCACGTACATTGGCGCCGGCGGCCCACAAGGCTTCCATCAGCACCCGGCTTGGCGCATCGCGCATGTCGTCGGTGTTGGGCTTGAACGCCAGGCCCCACAAGGCGAAGGTCTTGCCGCGCAGGTCGCCCTTGAAGAATGCATTGGCGCGTTCGAACAGCTTGCTCTTCTGGCGCTGGTTGATGGCTTCCACGGCCTCCAGCAGGTCGCTGGAGCAGTTGGCGGCCTTGGCGCTGTGGATCAGGGCGCGCATGTCCTTGGGGAAACACGAGCCGCCATAACCGCAACCTGGGTAGATGAAGTGGTAGCCGATACGCGAGTCGGCACCAATGCCCAGGCGCACGGCTTCGATGTCGGCGCCCAGGTGTTCGGCCAGTTCGGCGATCTGGTTGATAAAGCTGATCTTGGTGGCCAGCATGCAGTTGGCGGCGTACTTGGTCAGTTCGGCGCTGCGCAGGTCCATGAAGATGATGCGGTCGTGGTTGCGGTTGAACGGTGCATACAACTCACGCATCACCTCGCGCACTTCCTCACGTTCGCAGCCGATGACGATCCGGTCCGGGCGGCGGCAGTCGGCAACGGCCGAGCCTTCCTTGAGGAATTCCGGGTTGGAGACGATATCGAACTCCAGGTGGCGGCCGGCAATGCGCAGGGCTTTTTCCATGTGCGCACGCAAAGTGTCGCCAGTGCCTACAGGTACGGTGGATTTTTCCACGAGGATCACCGGGTCGATACGGTGGCGAGCCACTGCATCGCCCACGGACAGCACGTATTTCAGGTCGGCCGAGCCGTCTTCGTCCGAAGGGGTACCCACGGCGATGAACAGCACTTCGCCGTGTTCGACCGCGAGTTTTTCGTCATAGGTAAACGTCAGGCGTCCGCCTTCGAGGTTTTCCTTGACCATGGCCGCCAGGCCCGGCTCGAAAATGCTCACATGGCCCTGTTGCAGCAGCTTGACCTTTTTCTCGTCAACGTCCATGCAGATGACATCGTGGCCGACTTCGGCCAACACGGTGGCCTGTACGAGACCGACGTAACCGCTACCAAATACACTGATTTTCATGGGGCATTCCTGGGACTTGTGGTGCTAGCACGACGAGAGTTGATAGTCAGGACTCCGAGAATGACCAAGGCCACTCCCGCAGTTTTTGAAAGCGAAAAATGTTCGTTGAACACCGGCAGGCTGGCGGCCAGCAGGTAGACCAATGCGTAGCTGATGCTGAGCAGCGAGTAGGCACGGCCCAGCGGCAGGTCTTTGAGCGCGCCAAGCCAGCAGAGCATCGACAGGGCATAGGCGATGATCGCCAGGATCACCACGCCCAGTGCGCCGAGGTCGATGGCACCCGTGTTGAGTGCTGTCAGCCATTCGGTGGGCAGTGGCAGGCGCGTCATGCTCCAGCGCATGCCCAACTGGGCACCGCTGACCAGTGCCACGCTGCCCAGGGCCAGGGTAAAACCGCGAGCGCGACTCATACCTGGCGCCCCAGCAGCACCACACCGGCAATCACCAGCAGCACGCCGAACCAGTGGCGACCATCGATGTGTTCATGGAACACAAAGCGCGCCACCAGGGTGACCAATACAAAGTTGAGGCTCAGCATCGGGTAGGCGATGCCGACTTCCAAACGTTGCAGCACCAGCAGCCACACCAGCAAACCCAGGCCCAGGCACACCAGCGCCAACCACAGCCACGGCGAGCGCAGCTTCGGGGCCCAACCGTCGGGCTGGTCACGCCAGCCTTCCACGGCAAACTTCTGGGACACCTGGCCCATGCAGGTCAGCAGGCAGGCACCTAACAACAGCAGCAGAGTGGTCATGGCGCGCTCTGCGGGAAGATCAGAATCACGATATTGCCCTGCTCGTAACGCTTGCCGTCTTTGGGCAGCAGGTCCACTTCCTGGCGTTCGTCGTCACCCTTGACCCGCATCACCACGCCCACCGAACCGTGTTTGCGCGCCTCGCTCATCCATTGCTGGACGCTGGCGGCATCGATCTTGCGGTAAGCGGTGTCCGGGAAGGCGATGCCGTATTTCACTTCGCCAACGGTGTTGTAGAGCATCACTTCAGGACGCTGCAGGCGCCATGACAAGGCCGATGCGGCGCCGAGGTCGTTGCTCAGCAACGCAGTGGTCGGCTGCAGCTCCTGGAGGTGGTCGATGATGAACTGGTCGGGGGTCTTGTTATAAACCACCGAGTGCGGCAACGCGGCCGGCACCAGCGCCACCAGCAACCAGCTGCCGATCACCGGTGCGGCCCACATGTGCAACGGGCGGGCGGCTTGCAGCAGGTTGGCGATGATCCAGCCGAACAGGAAGACGAACACCAGCACCAGGCTGAGTGTTTCCTGGCCGTGCTCGTACACCGGTTTTTTCAGCTGGAACCAGGTCAGGGTCAGCAACGCCAATACGCCAATGACCAGATTCACCCAGCCGTTGATGCGCAGTACGCGGCCACGGGCCTGGGCCAGTTTGTCGGCGAGGGTATGCCCCATCAGCAGCGCCAGTGGCAGCAGGCACGGCATGATGTACGACGGCAGCTTGCCCTTGGCCAGGCTGAAGAACGCCAGCGGCATCAGTAGCCACAGCAGCAGGAAGGCGACCTTGCTGTTGCGTTTTTCCAGCCATGCCTGCTTCACGGTGGACGGCAGCAACGCCATCCACGGCAGGGTGAACGCAACCATCAGCGGCAGGTAATACCAGAAGGGCTCGGAGTGCTGGGCGTCGTCGCCGGCAAAGCGCTGGATGTGCTCGTGCCAGAAGAAGAAATTCCAGTAGTCCGGTTCCTGGGCATGCACCATCAGCGCCCAGGGCAGGCTCACGACAATCGCCACCACCACGGCCACCAGGCCATAGGTGAGCAGTTCACGAATGCGTTTTTGCCAGAGCACGTAGGGCAGGGCGATCAGCACCGGCAGCAACCAGGCAAGGAAACCCTTGGTCATGAACCCCATGCCGCAGGCGAACCCGAGCAAGGCCCACGACCACAGCCGGCCGCGGGTGGTGGTGCTGTCGAAGCAGAACCACAGCGCCGCCCCGGTCAGGTTGACCCAGAAGGTGAACTGCGGGTCGAGGTTGGCATAGCCCGCCAGGAACGCGACGCTGACAAAACTCATGTACAGCACGGCGCTGACCAGGCTCTTGCGCGGGTCGTTCCACAAACGCCGGGCCACGAAATACACCAGCAGGATGCTCAAGCCAGTGCTCAAGGCCGAGGCAAAACGTACGCCGAACAGGTTCTGCCCGAAAATCGCCTGGCCCAGCGCGATCATCCAGTAACCGGCCGCCGGTTTCTCGAAGTAGCGAATCCCCATGAAGTGTGGCGAGGCCCATTTGCCGGTCAGCAGCATTTCCTGGCTGATCTGCGCATAGCGGGTTTCGTCGGGGATCCACAGCCCGTGGGTGGCCAACGGGATCAGGTAGAACACCCCGAAGGCCAGCAGGAGCAGGGGCAGGGCCCAGCGCCGGATCATGCCTTCTGCACTCCGAGCCAGCCTTCACGGCCGCTCAACGCACCACGCACCAGCTGTTGCTGGGGCAGGGTGGTGAGGTCGGCGGGCAACAGGTCGCCCAACGGTTTGAACGCGATGCCGCGCTGCCCTGCCTGGGCGAGCAACTGGCGAAAATCATTGGCCATCAGAATCCCTTCTACTTCTGCGTGGATCGTATAGACGTTGAGCTTCGACGGCTTGAAGCGGTCGAGGATGTAGCTATTGAAATCCTTGGCGGCCACCACCGGGCCCACGACTTCGTCGAAGGTCGGCATGTCCACCGGAATTTGTGGCGTGCCGGCACTGCCATCCGCCAGGGTCGGCCGGAACAGGCTGGTACCACGGCAATCGCTGTTGTAGCGGAAGTTGAACTGTTGCTTGGCTTGCACCACGCGCTCATCGGCACGCCAGCCCGCGGCGGCTGAGCAGTCGATGGGTTCACCGAGGATGTCGCTCAAGGTGTCGACGCCACGGCGAATCTGCTCGATCAGCTGTGCATCGCTCCAGCGCCCGGTGTTGGCTTGCCAGCCGTGATGATCCCAGGCGTGCAGCCCGACTTCATGCCCGGCGGCCTTGGCCTGGCGCATCAGGTGCCCCAGGTCGCGGCCAATGGGTTTGCCCGGCCAGGCGGTGCCGGCCAGCAAAATGTCCCAGCCGTACAAACCGGCCGCGTTGGAGCGCAGCATCTTCCACAGGAATTGCGGGCGGATCAGGCGCCACAAGTGGCGCCCCATGTTGTCCGGCCCGACGCTGAAGAAGAAGGTCGCCTTGACCCCGGCTTCGTCGAGCGACTCCAACAACCTTGGCACCCCTTCACGGGTGCCTCGGTAAGTGTCGACGTCGATGCGTAGACCCGCTTGCATCAACGCTTGTCCGCGATTTCGAGCATGGCTTCACGCAGGAAGAAATCCAGGGTGTTGCCGATGGTTTCGCTCATCTCCACGGTAGGCTCCCAGTTCAGCAGGCGCTTGGCGTTGTCGATGCTTGGCTTGCGGTGCGCGACGTCCTGGTAACCGGTGCCGTAGAACGCCTTGCTTTCCACGTCGCGGAAACCGGCGAACGGAGGGAAGTTGCTGCGCAGCGGGTGAGCTTCGAACTGACGCAGCAGTTCTTCGCCCAACTGACGGATGCTGGCTTCGTTTTCCGGGTTGCCGATGTTGATGATCTGGCCGTTGCAGTTGTCGTTGTCGTTATCGATGATGCGGGCCAGGGCTTCGATGCCGTCGGCGATGTCAGTGAAGCAACGCTTCTGCTCGCCACCGTCGAACAGACGGATCGGCGTGCCTTCCACCAGGTTCAGGATCAGCTGGGTGATGGCGCGGGAGCTGCCGATACGGGCCGAGTCCAGGCGGTCGAGGCGCGGGCCCATCCAGTTGAACGGACGGAACAGGGTGAACTTCAGGCCCTTGTCGCCGTAGGCCCAGATCACGCGGTCCAGCAGTTGCTTGGAGACCGAGTAGATCCAGCGCTGCTTGTTGACCGGGCCCACCACCAGGTTGGAGGTGTCTTCGTCGAAGTACTGGTCCTGGCACATGCCATACACTTCGGAGGTCGACGGGAAGATCACGCGCTTGTTGTACTTCACGCAGTAGCGAACCAGTTTCAGGTTCTCTTCGAAGTCCAGTTCAAATACGCGCAGCGGGTTGCGGGTGTATTCGATCGGGGTGGCGATGGCCACCAGCGGCAGGACCACGTCGCACTTCTTGATGTGGTACTCGATCCACTCGGAGTGGATGCTGATGTCGCCTTCCACATAGTGGAAATTCGGGTGGCTGCGCAGGCGCTCGATGGCGTCGGAGCCGATGTCCAGGCCGTAGATTTCGTAACGGTCGTCACGCAGCAGGCGCTCGGACAGGTGGTTACCGATGAAACCGTTCACACCCAGGATCAGCACGCGGGTACGACGGGGCTTGCGGCCGGACTCGGCGCCGCGCAGTACGGAACCGTCCACCAGGCCCAGTTCATCCGCCAGGGACGGGCCGGCCAGGTACAGGCCGTTCTCGTTGCGCTGGCCGAACTTGACCACCAGGGAGTCTTCACCGCAGGCGATGCGCAGCGGGTTGACGCTGATCACGCGGCCTGGCGCCAGGCCTTCGTTGCCCTTGACGACTTCGGCGTTCCAGACGATCAGCTTGTGCTCGCCCACGGCGCAGAAGGCACCCGGGTATGGTTGGGTAACGGCACGAACCAGGTTGAACAGCTCTTCAGCCGGTTTTTTCCAATCCAGTTTGCCGTCTGCGGCGGTGCGACGACCGAAGTAGGTGGCCTTGCTTTCGTCCTGGGCGGTTTCGGTCAGCTTGCCTTGAGCCAGTTGGGGCAGGGCATCGCGCAGCAGGTTGGTGGCGGCGTCACGCAGTTTGGCGTGCAGGGTCAGGCCGGTGTCGGTGCGTTCGATCACGACTTTCTGCTGGGCCAGGATCGCGCCGGCATCGGCACGCTTGACCATGCGGTGCAGGGTCACGCCGGTTTCGGTTTCGCCGTTCACCAGCACCCAGTTGGCCGGTGCGCGGCCACGGTACTTAGGCAGCAGGGAGCCGTGCAGGTTGAACGCGCCTTTCTTGGCGGTGGCCAGCAGGGCTTCGCTCAGCAGGTTGCGATAGTAGAACGAGAAGATGTAGTCCGGGTTCAGCTTGGCGATGCGCTCGATCCACAGCGGGTGGTTGGCGTCTTCCGGGGCGTGTACCGGGATGCCATTGCGGGCGCACAGCTGGGCGACGGAACCGTAGAAATTGTTTTCCTTGGGATCATCGGCATGGGTGAACACGGCAGCAATTTCGTAACCCGCATTGAGCAGGGCTTCAATGCCAGCACAGCCAATATCGTGGTAAGCGAAGACAACAGCGTTTGAATTCATGACGAAACCTGATCGGAAGGAGAAGTAGAGGTGTGGGAGGACGTCAGGCCGTCGACCGTAAAGGTCTCGGCCGGTGCTGCCGGTTGGTTGCGCAGCACTTTTTCGATAAAGAACCGTGGGCGGGCCCGCACATCGCTGTACATGCGGCCCAGGTATTCACCCAGGAGGCCCATGCCGATGAACTGGCCACCGGTGAACACGAACAATACGGCGAACAGCACGAACATGCCGTCGCCAGCCCAGCCGGAGCCGAAAGCGAGACGCAGCACGATCAGTGCAAAGGCGAAGAGCATGCCCAGGGCCGCCAGGCTGAAACCGACGATGCTCAACAGGCGCAATGGCGTGGTGGTCATGCAGGTCAGCAGGTCGAACATCAGGCTGATCAGGCGCATCGGGCTGTATTTGGACTCGCCGTGTTCACGCTCGGCGTGATGCACCAGGATTTCCGTGGTGTGGCGCGCAAAGCTGTTGGCCAGGATCGGGATAAAGGTGCTGCGCTCGCGGCAGGCCAGCATGGCGTCGACGATGGTGCGGCGATAAGCACGCAGCATGCAGCCGTAGTCGCTCATGGCCACGCCGGTGGAGCGTTGCACGGCGAGGTTGATCAGGCGCGACGGCCAGCGGCGGAAGGCCGAGTCCTGGCGGTTGTTGCGCACGGTGGCAACCACGTCATAGCCCAGGGCGGCCTGTTCGACCAAACGCGGGATTTCTTCCGGCGGGTTTTGCAGGTCGGCGTCCAGGGTGATCACCACGTCGCCCCGGCAATGCTCGAAGCCGGCCATGATCGCGGCGTGCTGGCCGTAGTTGCGGTTGAGGATCACCGCCACCACATTGCTGCCTTCGAGCGCGGCGGCGTCTTCCAGCAATTGCGCGGAGTTGTCGCGGCTGCCGTCGTCCACCAGGATGATTTCGTATTCGTAAGCCAGTTGTTTGCAGGCCGCCATGGTGCGGCGCAGCAGTTCAGGCAGGCTTTCTTGTTCGTTGTAGACCGGGATAACGATCGACACGCAATGAATTGGATAGGGTTTCAAAGATTCATTACCTCGGGGGTTAGAGCAACTTGGAGCGTAAAGACAGCAGTTATCGTCAGCCTCGGATGCCGGGCATCCGATCAAAGATAGCGTTGATTTGTGGCATTCATTCGACAGTCCTGACAGGTCACAGTGGTTCTTCCATGGCTTACGTGAGTAAAGACTAAAATGCTCAAAGGTAAAGCGGAATCAACGAGTTAACCTGCAAAGTACGGTTCGTTCTCAAGTCGTGCCGCCAAGATTAAGCGCAAAAATGTTCAACGAATATGAAACGCAGATGAAAAAGTCGTTTTTTTGGCAGGTAGACAGCTAGGGTTCAGGTAAACAGCAGAAGCACGGACAACGCTGTGCCGATGAGGCGAGAAGGGCCGGTAGGCTTTTTCCGCGCGCGGGCTGGTTCCTGAAGAATCTTCTCTGCAATGCCGCGCAAGTGCCGGTAAAGTAAGCCATCTCTTGCCAGGGCAGTCGGATGAATAGCGTGCAGCGTTTACGGCCAATGTTGATGGTGTTGTTGATGACGGTGGCCTGGGCCACGAGTGTGCGGGCCGATGACGGCGTGGCACTGACGTCCATCGACCAGGTGCCCGATGGCGTAGAAGTGCGGGGTAAACAGGTCGGCGCCTTCGTCTGGAGCGACAAACAGGGCAAGAACCTGGTGGTACTCGCAGAGCAAGTCAGCGAACGCGACGACGACGGTGCGCAGTCGGCCTTTGTCTACGCCGCCCAGTACCTGCTCGACGGTGACCGGCCCAAGCGCCTGTGGATGCTCTACGACGACGTGCAGCATTGCGAGTTCGATGCCGGAGCGCACTTCAACAGCGACGCCACCCGGGTCACCGACCTGCTGGGCGATGGCATCAGCCAGGTCACCGTGGGGTATAGCCGCACCTGCACCAGTGACGTCAGCCCCAATGATTTCAAGCTGATCATGCACATCGGCAAGTCGCAGAAGTACCGCCTGCGCGGCATCGACCGCTATGGCGCCAGCTGGTGGGATGAAGACGCCGGCGCCCTGCAGGGCATGCCGTTGCCCAAGGATTGCAGCATCGCCGCCCAACAGGCGCTGGTCAGCCAGTACAAGGAGCAGGGTACCGAGCTGCCGCTTCCTGGCTGTTACGGCGACGAAGAAGATTTTGCCAGGGCGCCCAAACCGTACCTGGAGTTCATGCGCCAGCACTGGTTTGCCTTGATGCAGAAGCAGGACACCGACTGGAGCCAGCAGCAGACGCCAGCCCCGGCGGAAGACGATCAGGAATAGCCCCGGGGATTGACCTGCGCTAGACTCGGCGCTCGCCAATTCACTAAATATGTCGATTAAACAGATGGTTAGTCGACATATTTAATCCAAAGGCTGATCTACCTTGACTGAGTCTACCCGCAACCCGCTGACCCTCTATCTCACCCGCCTGGCGCCCTCCAGCCAGCTGACCATGCGCTACGTGCTGCAGGACGCTGCCGACCGCCTGGGCTTTGAAGACATCAACCTCGAAGACATCGACTGGCACCTGCTGCAGCCCGAACACGTCATGGCCCTGGTGGCGGTGCTGCGGGAAGACGGGTATGCGCCGAACACCTCATCGCTGTACGTCAACGCCGTGCGCGGGGTGATGAACGAAGCCTGGCGCATGAGCCTGATCAGCCAGGACCACCTGCTGAAGATGCGCTCGGTCAAGGCCATGGCCGGCACCCGCCTGAGCCAGGGGCGCAACCTGCGGCGTACGCTGATTCGTGAGTTGATGGAAGTCTGCGCCGCCGATCCGCGCCCGCAGGGCCTGCGGGATGCGGCGGTGATCGGGATCCTGTATGGCTCGGGCATGCGCAAGTCGGAATCGGTGAACATCGAGCTGGGCCAGGTCAACTTTGACGAGCGCAGCCTGCAGGTTACCGGCAAGGGCAACAAGCAATTGATCAAGTACGCACCGGCCTGGGCCTTTGCCAAGCTGGAGGCATGGCTGGAGTTTCGCCGCAGCCAGCTGAAACCGGGGGAACAGGACGACGGTTTCCTGTTCAACCGGATTCGCCGGGGCAGCCATATCACCCGCGAGCGCATCACCAAACACGCGATTTACTACATCGCCCGCCAGCGTGGGGAACAGGTCGGCGTGAAAATCATGCCCCATGATTTCCGCCGTTCGTTTATCACGCGGGTCATTGAAGAGTACGACCTGTCGATCGCCCAGAAGCTGGCGCACCACACCAATATCCAGACCACCGCCACCTACGATGTGCGCGACGACAATGAGCGGCGCAGGGCCGTGGATCGGTTTGACCTGTAGGGCCGCCCGTAACCTGGCCCACCAACTGCCTTGAACTCTGCCCGGCAGCCGCGCTCGCAATAGTAGGGCGCGGGTTTTGCCGCGTGCCGTGTTTATTCAGGCGAAGGAGCAGACCATGGATACCTACAACATCAACAAGACCGGCACCGGTTGGGCGTTGACCAAGCAGGGCTCGGCACGGCCGTCGAAAACGGCAGAGACCAAGGAGGCGATCGTTGAGTTGGCGAAGGAGTTTCTCAGCGACAAGACGGCGTCGCTGAGGATTCACAGCATGGATGGACGGATTCAGGAGGAAAGAACCTATCCGCGCAAGGCTGACCCGACACGATCTCCGGGCTGACCGAGCACCCAATGTGGGAGCGGGCTTGCTCGCGAAGGCGTTGGATCAGTCACAGATGCATTGCCTGACACTCCGCCTTCGCGAGCAAGCCCGCTCCCACACTGGATTTGCATCCGACCCTAGAGAATCGGCTTGCCGCCCGTCACCGCATACCGCGAGCCCGAGATGTAACTCGCCTCATCCGACGCCAGCAACACATAGATCGGTGCTACTTCCACCGGCTGGCCGGGGCGGCCCAGCGGTGTCTCGCTGCCGAAGCTGTTCACGTCTTCGTCCGGCATCGTCGAGACAATCAACGGCGTCCAGATCGGCCCCGGCGCCACGCTGTTCACGCGGATGCCCTTGCTGCCCAGCAGTTGCGCCAGGCCACCGGTAAAGTTCGCAATCGCGCCCTTGGTGGCGGCGTATGCCAGCAACGTTGGCTTGGGCATATCGGAATTCACCGAGCTGGTATTGATGATCGACCCGCCGGCCTTCATATGCGGCAGCGCCGCCTTGCAGATGCGAAACATCGCGGTGATGTTGATATCGAAGGTCTTGACCCATTCCTCGTCGGGTATTTCTTCGAGGGTCTCGTGAGTCATCTGGAATGCAGCGTTATTGACCAGCACGTCGATCCGCCCGAACTGCTCGACGGTCTGGTCGACAATCGCCTGGCAGTTGGCTTTTTGCGCGAGGTCGCCGGGCAGCAACAGGCATTGGCGGCCGGCTTCTTCCACCCAGCGTGCGGTTTCCTTCGCGTCCTCGTGTTCGTCCAGGTAGGCGATGGCCACATCGGCACCTTCGCGGGCAAAGGCAATCGCCACGGCGCGGCCGATACCGCTGTCGGCGCCGGTGATCAGGGCGATCTTGTTGGCCAGGCGGCCGGAGCCGGTGTAGCTCTTCTCGCCGCAGTCGGGATAGGGGTCCATCTTCTTCTGCGAGCCGGGAACGGATTGGGCCTGGCTGGCGAAAGGTGGGCGCGGGTAGTCAGTCATCTCAATCTCCATAGATCACAACGGGTTCTATGGATTAGTGATTTTCAGCTGCCGGATAGTTGTAATCGATGCCGGTCGAGCCCGACGAATGGTTTGCGCTCAACCGTGCTGGCAGGCATCGCCCAGGCGCATGTAGTCCAGTTCATGACGCACCCCGTGGCTGTCGATGTAGACCATGTGACCCTTGACCGGCCCGCACTCGGTGGAGGATTCGGTACTGACGCGCACCACCTTGGCGATGTCCAGGTCCTGGGAATAGTCGTACGCCTCGCTGGCGGGGGCGTTGGCACTCACAGTGGGTGCCGGGGTTTCGCCCTGGGCGAAGGCAAGTGTGCTGAACAGGCCCAGCACGGCGATAAGCAGATAACGCATGAGAACCTCCGACACCACGAAGGTGGTGGCTTGACTGTGGGGTTCATTCTACAAAGCACCTGGCGCGGGGATGAACGCTTGCGGGCCAATAGAAGACATCAGCCAAATCGATGCAGCAAGCCTCTTATAACCGGTTATAAACTCATAGCGTCTTCGCCTAAACGCAGCCCTATAAATATCCGTCTGCCGCTGCTCATCCCTGTAGACACATACAACAGGGAGTTCCTCGATGTTTTTATTCAAACAACAACTACCAAGGCTGACGCTGGCGGCGGCGCTGGCGATGGGCGTGTGCACGACATCGGTGATGGCCCAGGAAGCGGCCGGCCAGGTGTTCACCTTCGATATCGCTGGCGGCCCGCTTGATACGGTGCTGCTGGATATCTCCCGGCAGACCGGGGTGATGATTTCGTTCAATCAACAGTGGGTGCAGGGCAAGCGCAGTGCCGCCATCCGCGGCGATTTGGGCAGCCTGCAAGCGGTGGACAAGGCGTTGCAGGGCAGCGGCCTGCAAGTGAGCGACAGCGAACAGGGGCTGACGGTGCATCCAGCACCCGTGACGTCCACCAGCGTCGCACCGGCCGAGGGCAAAAGTACTGATTACCGCCTGGAAAAAGTCACGGTGACCGGCTCGGCGATTCGCCGGGTGGACGCGGAAACGGCAGTGCCGGTAACCATCCTGCGGGTCGAGCAATTGCGCGAGCAGGGTGTGAGCACCACCGAGGAGTTGATCAACCGCATTTCGGCCAACCAGTCTGCCGTTGGCTCCGGGCGTTCGGTGGGTTCCAGCAGCGGCGGTGCGGCGTATGCCGACTTGCGCGGGATTGGCGCGAACAAAACCCTGGTGCTGCTCAATGGCCGGCGCCTGAGCAACAACGCCGTCAACACCACCAACGGTTCCGGGGTGGATTTGAACACCATCCCGTTCGCCGCCATCGACCGCGTGGAAGTCCTGCGCGATGGCGCCTCGGCGCTGTACGGTACCGACGCGATTGGCGGGGTGATCAATTTCATTACCAAGACCAGCCTCACCGGTGGGCAACTTTCCACCAACTACGATTCGCCCACACGCTCCGGCGGCGGCGACAGCCATAACTTCAGCGGCAGCTACGGTTTCGGCGACCTTGAAGAGGACCGCTTCAACGTGTTCGGCGTGGTCAGCTACGACAAGCAGACGCGCCTGGCGGCCAAGGACCGTGACTTCACCTACAACTACCAGCCCGGTCGCGGCCTGGATTTCACCTCCGGCACCGCCGCGCCGGCCAACTGGAGCCAGGGCAGCAACGCGACCAACCCGCTGGCCGGCTCCGGTTGCAACTCCCCCGGGCTGCTGTCACGCAATGGCATCTGCCGCCAAAGCCTGTGGAGTTACCTGGACCTGGTGCCGGAAACCGAAAAAACCTCGGCCTTTGCCAAAGCCACCGGCAAGCTGGCCGATGACCATACCGTCAGCCTCGAATACTTCTGGGCGCGCAACGAAAACCGTACGCAGATTGGCCCAGGCACCCTGATGGGCGCCCAGGTCAATCCGGGTACGCCTTTCTATCCGGGCAACGGCATCACCCCGGGCCCCACGGGTTTCGCCCTGGACCCGACACAGCCGGTAGACGTGAACTGGCGTGAAACCGATGCCGGCGCGCGCAAGCACGAAGATGACAACACCAGCCAGCGGCTGCTGCTGAGCTTTGAAGGCAATGTGGCGAACTGGGACTACAACGTCGGCGCGTCCTACAACCAGAACAAAGTGGTGCAAACCATTCTTGACGGCTATGTAAACGACCAGACCATCAGCCAGGGGATTGCCAACGGTGTGATCAACCCGTTCGGGCCGCAGAGTGAAGCGGGCAGGGCGTTGCTCGCCTCCAGCCGCGTCGATGGCGATTACGCCACTGCCGTGGGCCGAGTGAAGAGTATCGACGGGCGCGTAAGCCGTGAAATCGGCGACTGGTTCGGTGCGGGGCCGACGGGCCTGGCGCTGGGCGGTGAATATCGCAAGGAGGATTTCCACCAGGATTTCGCCCAGTTTGCCGAGACCGTGCAGAGCCTGGGCGTAGACCCCAATGGCGCGGTGCGCGGCAATCGCAGCGTGTCGGCCGAGTACGCCGAGGTCAACGTGCCGGTGCTCGAAAGCCTGGAACTGTCTGCCGCCGTGCGTCATGACAAATACAGCGACTTTGGCAGCACCACCAACCCGAAATACTCGTTCCGCTTCCAGCCGTTCAAGGAACTGGTGGTGCGCGGTGCCTACAGTGAAGGCTTCCGTGCGCCGTCGCTGTACGAGTTGTACAACCCGACCTACACCAGCTACACCGTGGCCAACTACAACGACCCGCGCCTGTGCCCGGGCGGCACCCCGGCCAATGGCGGGATCGGCAACCGCGACTGCGCCCAGCAGTTCCGCCGGCAAAGCGGGGGCAACGGCAGCTTGAGCCCGGAAACCGCACGTAACGTGACCTTTGGTTTCGTGTTCCAACCGATCGAGCGCCTCAGTGCCGGCCTGGATTTCTGGTGGATCACCATCGCCAACCAGATTGCCGAGTTTCCTGAGTCGTCGGTATTCGACGACCCGGATGCCTACGGCGACCGCTTGATTCGCAAGGCGGATGGCTCCATCGATCACATCGTTACCGGCCTTGCCAACCTGGGTAAGACCAAGACCAACGGCGTGGATGTGAGTTTCGACTACCGCTTCCCGAGCACCGCCATCGGTGACTTCGGCATCGGCCTGCAAGGCACCTACGTCAACGAATACAAATACCAGCAGGAGCTCAAGGGCGACTACATCGACAAACTCGGTGATTTTCGTGGCGGCGAGTTCTCCACCGCGGGCGCCGTTGCACGCTGGCGCCACAGCCTGACCGGCACCTGGGCCCGCGGACCGCTGGGCGTCAGCCTGACCAACCGCTACACCAGTGGCTATCACGACTCGGACCCCGACACTCACGACTCCGTAGGCTCTTACAACGTCTGGGACCTGGCGGGTACCTACAACTGGAGCAAGTCCCTGGCCGTCACGCTGGGCGCGAAAAACCTGTTTGACCGCGCACCGCCGTTCAGCAACCAGACCTATGCGTTCCAGAGCGGGTACGACCCGAAATACGCCGACCCGTTTGGCCGCATCCTCTATACCCGGGTCAGCTATAACTTCTGATTGTTCATCAGGTCCAGACACTGCTCTATAAAACAGGCGGATCCACTGCACCCATCCCGTAGGTGCAGCGGGATTCGCCGGTCCATAACCTTATTCCAAAACGGTATTTCCACGCTTTTCATAAGACTCTTTATGATCACGTCATAACTCGTTATGACAAGTGGTCCTGATGAACGAATCAACCGTCGCCTTATCCCCTCTGTCCAGCGTTCCGCTGCATGCCCAACTGCGGGACCTGCTGCGCAGCCGCATCCTTGATGGTGAGTACGCGCCGAACACCCAGATGCCTTCCGAGAGCGAACTGGGCACGCGCTTCAAAGTCAGCCGCATCACCGTGCGCCAGGCCCTGGGTGATCTGCAAAAGGAAGGCCTGATCTACAAGATCCACGGCAAAGGCACCTTTGTTTCCAAACCCAAGGCTTATCAGAACGTCAGCACCCTGCAGGGGTTGGGCGAGTCCATGACCGAGCGCGGCTATGAAGTGATCAACCGCCTGCGCAGCTACCGCTTCGTGCCCGCCGACAAGCTGGTGGCCGAGCGCCTGGGCGTGGAAGAGGGCAGCACTGTCGCGCAGATCAAGCGGGTACGGCTGATCAACCGCGAACCGGTGTCGCTGGAAATCACCTACCTCAGCCAGGCCCTGGGCGAACGCCTGGAAAACGCCGACCTGGTGACCCGCGACATCTTCCTGATCCTGGAGAACGACTGTGGCTTGCAACTGGGTCACGCCGACGTGGCGATTGACGCGGTACTCGCCGACAGCGAGCTGACCCAGGCGCTGAACGTCGAGGCCGGCTCGCCGATCATGCGCATCGAACGCCTGACCCACACCGCAGACGGCCAGCCCGTGGACTTCGAACACCTGTATTACCGTGGCGACGCGTTTCAGTATCGCCTGCGCATCGACCGTCAGCGAGGTAGCCGTCCGTGAGCCGCCAAACCCTGGAACTGGAATACGACATCGTGGTGATCGGCGGCGGCACTGCCGGCCCCATGGCGGCGATCAAGGCCAAGGAGGCCAACCGCGATCTGCGCGTATTGCTGATCGACAAGGCCAACGTCAAGCGCAGCGGCGCCATCAGCATGGGCATGGACGGCCTCAACAACGCGATCATTCCCGGCCACTCCACGCCGGAGCAGTACACCAAGGAAATCACGATTGCCAACGACGGCATCGTCAATCAGGCGGCGGTGTACGCCTACGCGACCCACAGTTTTGAAACCATCGAGCAGTTGGACCGCTGGGGCGTGAAGTTCGAGAAGGACGAAACCGGCGATTACGCGGTGAAGAAAGTCCATCACATGGGCGCCTACGTGTTGCCGATGCCTGAAGGGCACGACATCAAGAAGGTGCTGTATCGCCAGCTCAAGCGCGCCCGGGTCAGTATCACCAACCGCCTGGTGTGCACCCGCTTGCTGACCGACAGCGAAGGCGCGGTGAATGGCGTGATGGGTTTTGACTGCCGCACTGCGGACTTCCAGGTGATCAAGGCCAAGGCGGTGATCCTCTGCTGCGGCGCGGCCGGCCGCCTGGGCTTGCCGTCCTCGGGCTACCTGATGGGCACCTATGAAAACCCGACCAATGCCGGCGACGGCTACGCCATGGCCTACCACGCCGGAGCCGAACTGGCGAACCTGGAGTGCTTCCAGATCAACCCGCTGATCAAGGATTACAACGGCCCGGCGTGCGCCTATGTCACCGGCCCCTTGGGCGGCTACACCGCCAACAACAAGGGTGAACGCTTCATCGAGTGCGACTACTGGAGCGGGCAGATGATGTGGGAGTTCCACCAGGAACTGGAAAGCGGCAACGGCCCGGTGTTCCTCAAGCTCGATCACCTGGCGGAGGAAACCATCCAGAACATCGAGCAGATCCTGCACAGCAACGAGCGCCCCAGCCGTGGGCAGTTCCACGCCAACCGGGGCACCGACTACCGCAGCCAGATGGTCGAGATGCATATCTCCGAGATCGGCTTTTGCAGCGGGCATTCGGCGTCGGGCGTGTGGGTTAACGAGCGCGCGGAAACCTCGGTCAAGGGCCTGTATTCAGCGGGCGACATGGCGGCGGTGCCACATAACTACATGCTCGGCGCGTTCACCTATGGCTGGTTTGCCGGCACCAACGCGGCAAGCTTTGTGGCCGGGCGCGAATTCAGCGCGGTGGATGCCCGGCAAGTGGCCGCCGAGCAGGCTCGGGTCTATGCGCCACTGGACCGCGAAACCGGTCTGCCGCCGGCCCAGGTCGAGTACAAGCTGCGGCGCTTCGTCAACGATTACCTGCAGCCGCCCAAGGTCACCCGCAAGATGGAAATCGGCTTGCAACGCTTCGCCGATATCGAGCGCGACCTGGACCAGATGAAGGCGCACAACCCCCATGAATTGATGCGCGCCATGGAAACCAGCGTGATCCGCGACTGCGCCGAAATGGCCGCCCGCGCCTCGCTCTACCGCGCCGAAAGCCGCTGGGGCCTGTACCACTACCGGGTCGATCACCCGCAACGCAACGACGCCGACTGGTTCTGCCATTGCCACCTGAAAAAGGGCGACGACGGGCAGATGGTCAGCTTCAAGAAACCCGTCGAGCCCTATGTGATCCCGCTGGATGCCGAAGAGATGCAGGCTTACGACCGCCTGCGCGTAGGGGCTGACGCCGCCTGAATGTGCCCCCCAAGCTCGCTCACCACAGGACACCGTGAAATGGCCTATCAGCCCCAGGAAATATTCTTCCGCTCCAACGCCCCGGTAACGGTGGACGAGGACAAGTGCATCGCCGAAAAAGGCTGCACGGTCTGCGTCGACGTGTGCCCGATGGACCTGTTGGCGATCAACCCGGCAACGCAGAAGGCGTATATGGCGTTCGATGAATGCTGGTACTGCATGCCCTGTGAAAAAGATTGCCCCACCGGCGCCGTCAAGGTCGAAATTCCGTACCTGTTGCGCTGAGACCTGCCGCAAACGCCATCCGCCAACCCCGGACGCAGCCCTAGCCACACCCCCTCGTTTCCCACCGCGCCAGACCGTGGCGGAGACGATTCCTTCAACCATGATTCGAGGGGAACTACCCAATGTTATTGCGCGCAACCCTGGCCGGCCTGGTGCTGGCTTGCTTGAGCCTGTCGGCCCAGGCACAAACGATCCGGGTGGCCATCGGCACCCAGGACACCACCATCAACTGTGCCGCGGGCGGCTTGCTGATCCGCGAGCTGGGGCTGCTGGACAAATACCTGCCGCACGACGGCAAGTACAAGGACGCGACCTACGACGTGCAGTGGAAAAACTTCACCAGTGGCGCGCCGCTGACCAATGAAATGGTCGCCGGCAAACTGGACTTTGGCGCAATGGCCGACTTCCCCGGTGCCTTCAACGGCGTAGCGTTCGAGGCGGCGGGCAAGCACAGCCTGTTCATCAGCGTGTTGTCGGGCAACATCAAGGGCAGCGGCAACGGCATTGTGGTGCCGGTCGCTTCCAGCGCCCAGTCCCTGGCGGACCTCAAAGGCAAGACGATTTCCGTGCCGTTCGCCTCCACGGCCCATGGCATGTTGCTGCGCGCTGTTGCGGCCCAGGGCTGGGACCCGCTCAAGGACGTCAACATCATTGCCCAGGCGCCCGAAGTGGCAGGCTCGGCGTTGCAGGCCAACAAGATCGACGCCCATGCCGACTTTGTGCCGTTCGGCGAACTGTTCCCCAACCGTGGTTTCGCCCGCAAGATCTACGACGGCTCGCAATCCAACACTCCGACGTTCCACGGCGCGCTGGTGGACGAAAGTTATGCCAAACAGTACCCGGAAGTGGTCGTCGCCTACCTGCGCGCGAGTATCGAGGCCAATCAGTTGCTGGCCGCAGAGCCGGAGAAGTACAGCGAGCTGATCGAAAAAGTCACCGGCGTCGAAGCCGAGGTCAACTACCTGTTCCATGGCCCGCTGGGCGTGCAGACCCGTGACTTGAGCTGGAAACCCGAATACCGCCAGGCCGTGGGCACCGCGATCGACACCCTCAAGCTGCTGAAAAAGGCCGACCGTGGCCTGGACCTCAATACCTTTATCGATGACCAGTACATCCGTGCCGCGTTCAAGGCCTCGGGCCTGGACTATGCGGCGCAATTGGGCAACTACGGCCAGGCCCCGCTGAAGGCCAACGACGCTCTGAGCGGCGCGCCGATCACTGACTGGAAGCACGTCGCGCAAATCTGGGTCAAGGGTGAGCCCAAGGTGCGCGATTACGCGTCGGCCGAGGCGGCGTTCACCGCGCTGGACAGCCTGAACAAACAGGGCAAGGCGGTGCGCGCCGTGTATGCCCAGGCCGAAGACAGCGGCATCAAGCTACTGGCGAGCCAGGCCTGGTTTGCCACCAACCAGCACGGCCAACTCAGTGCATTCCTGCTCAAGGGCCAGGCGCAGCAATTTGCCCAGGCCCAGGGCGGCAAGGTGTTCAATTTCACCGACGCCGGCGCGCAGGCCGTTGCCGGTCGCTGAGGGAGCGTGTTCATGACAAGCACCCCATGGCGCTGGCTGCCCAAGGCCGCTTCCTTGCTGTTGTGCCTGTTGTTCTGGCAGTTGGCGGCCAGCCAGCACTGGAACCTGTGGCTGGTGACGTTTGCCAATGTGCCCACGCCGGGCTCCGTGGTGCAGGCTGCCCTGGGGCTGGCGGACTCGGGCAAGCTTGTGCGGCACTTGAGCGCAAGCCTGACCCGGGTGTTCGAGGGCTACCTGGCGGCCGCGCTGGTGGGGATCGGCCTGGGCATCGCGATTGGCCGCTGGAAGTGGGCGGAAGACCTGCTGTTGCCGCCGCTGGAGGTGATCCGGCCGATCCCGGCGGTAGCCTGGATTCCGCTGGCGATCCTGATGTTCCCGTCGTCGGAGCTGTCGATGATCTTCATCACCTTCACCGGCGCGCTGTTTCCGGTGCTGCTCAATACGGTGCATGGCGTGGAAGGCGTCGATCCTCGGCTGATCGCCTCGGCGCGCAGCCTGGGGGCAGGGCGCCGGGCGATCCTGCTGGAGGTGATTTTGCCGGGCGCCGCGCCGAGCATCGTCACCGGCCTGGCGATTGGCATGGGCACTTCGTGGTTCTGCCTGGTGACGGCGGAAATGATCTCCGGTCAGTACGGCATCGGCTATTACACCTGGGAGTCCTACACCATCCAGAACTATGCCGACATTGTCGTTGGCATGCTGTTGATCGGCGTGCTGGGCATGGGCAGCAGCCTGTTGGTCAAGCGTCTCGGCGCACTGTTCACTCCCTGGCACCGACCACGAGGTAAAGCCTGATGAGTCATCTTGAAGGCCGTGTCGACATACGCGGCTTGTCCATTGTATTGGGCGAACAGCAGCAGGCATTCGAGGCGGTGAAAGCCCTGGATTGCAGGATCGAGCCGGGGCAGTTCGTGTGCATCCTCGGCCCGTCCGGGTGTGGCAAATCGACCTTGCTCGGCGCGCTGGCCGGGCATCTCACGCCAAGCCAGGGCACGCTGGAAATGGATGGCCAGCCGGTTGCCGGGCCGTCCCAGCAACGGGGCATGGTGTTTCAGCAACACACGCTGTTCCCCTGGCGTTCGGTGCGCGAAAACGTTGCCTTCGGCCTGAAGATGCGCGGCGTAGGCAAGGCCGAGCGCCTGGCCGCCGCCGATGAGATCCTTCACCTGGTGGGCCTGGAAGGTTTTGCCGAGCGCTGGCCCAACCAGCTGTCGGGTGGCATGCAGCAGCGGGTGGAAATTGCCCGGGTGTTGATCAATCGTCCCGGCCTGCTGTTGATGGATGAGCCGTTCGGCGCGCTGGATGCCCTGACCCGCATGAAGATGCAGGCCTTGCTGCTGGACATCTGGACGCGCATCCGCACAACTGTTGTGTTTGTCACCCATGACATCGACGAAGCGCTGTTCCTGGCCGACCGCATCCTGGTGATGAGCCCGCGCCCCGGGCGCATCATCGAGGATTTCCAGCTGACTTTCCCAAGGCCGCGCAGCACCGAACTGATGACCTCGCCGGAATTTACCCACCTCAAGCGCCATTGCCTGGAGCTGCTGCACCACGAAGATGGTCGCCAGTTACCACGGCTGAACCCGCTCGGGCTACCCAACGATCACCCAAGACCGCGATTTGCCATATGACCTATGAAACCGAAAACCCCGACATCCAAGCCCTGCGCCCCCGGCTGCAAGCGCCGGATGCCGGCATGCGCCGGATCGCCCTGATTGACCTGGCTGACCTGGAAGACCCCGACGGCCTGGTGTGGCTGGTGGACAGCCTGCGCCACGACCCGGCCACCGACGTGCGCGCCCAGGCTGCCAGCCTGCTGGAGGCGTGGGAAGAAGACGCAGTGGTCGAGGCGCTGTGCCAGGCGCTGACCGACACTGAAGCGTCGGTACGTGATGCCGCCGCCCAGAGCTTGAGCGTACTCAAGTCGACGCACGCGGGCCGGCTGTTATTGCCATGGGCCACCCACGCCGACGTCAGCGTGCGCACGGCAATCTTCCGTGCCCTGCGCGAGTTGCGCCTTGAAGCGGCGGCGCCGTCGGCAATGCTGGCGCTGAACGATACCGATGCGGGGGTGCGCCGCGAAGCGGTCGGTGTGCTCGGCTGGCTCAAGCACCTGCCGGCATTGGACGCCCTGGCGAGGTTGGCCAGCAGCGATCCGGACACCGAAGTCCGGCGTGCCGCCACCGGCGCCCTCGGTTTGGCCAGTGATGAGCGGGTACTGCCGGCGCTGTATGAAGCGTTGCAGGACGCCACCTGGCAAGTACGGGAAGAGGCCGCGACCACCTTGGGCAAAGTCGGTAGCACCCGCGCGGGCGACGCCTTGATCACGGCGCTGGCCGATGACTACTGGCAAGTCCGCCTGCGCGCCACCCGCAGCCTTGGGCGCCTGCGGTATGCACCGGCGTTGCCGGCGCTGCTCCTGACGTTGGGCCACAGCATCAGCAACCTGCGCAAGGAAGCCGCCCTGGCGCTGGGCGAGTTGGGCGACCGACAGGCCCTTGGCCCGCTGCGTGACGCGGCCGACGATGGCGACCCGGAAGTACGCAAGGCGGTGCGCATTGCCCTGGCACAACTGCAATGAACAGTGCACCGAACGGCATTGGCCGCGATGATGATGGGCGCTTGAGGCTGGAATGGCGCGACGGCGTGCAATGGATCGACCACGCTCGCCTGCGCCGTGAATGCCCGTGCTCGCAGTGCCGGGCCTTTCGGTTGAGAGGCATGCCGCCGCTGGTGTCGGACCGTGTCCGGGTGCTGGAGGTCCATCCCCAGGGGTATGGCGTGCAGTTGATTTTCAGCGATGGGCACCAGCGGGGGATTTACCCGTGGGCTTATTTGGCAGCAATGGGGCTCCAGACCGGGGCGCCAATCTCCGCTGGTCAGGTGCGCGACTGAGGTTGCAGGTGTGCCGGCAGGCGGCGCAGCGTCCACCACACCGTCAGCATCGCTGCCACGGCGCTGAGGGCGATGCCGATCAACATCGGCGCCGGTGTGTGGTCTGCGAACAGGCCGGCCAGGGACATGGCTACGGCGGCGGTGATCATCTGGATCGCGCCCAACAGCGCCGAGGCCGAACCGGCCACGGCACCGTGATCTTCCAGGGACAACACGCCGGCCGCCGGCAACAGCAAGCCGAGAAAACCAAAGCCAATAAACAGCAGTGCCATCATTAACGGCAGGCTGTTGCCCCACAGTGTGGTAAGTGCCAGCAAGGTCATGACGGTCGCCACGCCCGCCACCGACCAGCGAATCAACGGCGCGAGGCCGAAGCGTGCACTCAAGCGCGCGGTCAACTGGCTCAGGGCAAAAAACGACGCCGCGTTGAGGGCAAAGCACAGGCTGAATTGCGTTGGCGTGAGCCCGTAGTACTCGATGTAAACGAATGGCGCGCTGCCGATGAACACGAAGAACGTCGCAAGGCCAAAACCGCCCACTACCGACAACCCGGTAAACACCGGATCACGCAGCAACGCGCCGTAGCTGCCGAACGCATTGCCCAGGGT
The DNA here is from genome assembly GCF_000278565.1 of Pseudomonas sp. Ag1. Classification (NCBI taxonomy): domain Bacteria; kingdom Pseudomonadati; phylum Pseudomonadota; class Gammaproteobacteria; order Pseudomonadales; family Pseudomonadaceae; genus Pseudomonas; species Pseudomonas sp. Ag1. The sequence continues at coordinate 55,704 of NZ_AKVH01000088.1, read as the reverse complement.
CTTGCCCAGGCGGCGTTCGGCGGGGTGGGTTTCCGGCAATTGCACGGCGGTCATGATCAGGCACAGCACTGCGGCCACACCCAGTACCCAAAACACTTCGCGCCAGCTCCACACGGCAATGATCACGCTGCCAGCCAGCGGTGCGAGAATCGGTGAAATGCTCACCACCAGCATCAGCAACGCCATCAGGCGCGCGGCTTCATGGCCGGTGTACAAGTCACGCACAATCGCCCGCGGAATCACCATCCCGGCGCAGGCGCCAAAGGCCTGCAACGCCCGGAAGCCGATCAGCACCTCGATGGAGGGGGCGAGGGCGCAACCAATGCTGGCCACGATGAAAATCGCCAGGCCGGCATAAATTGGCGGCTTGCGCCCGAACACATCGCTGATCGGGCCGTAGAACAGCTGGCACACACCGATGATCATGAAGAACACCGTCAGGCTCATCTGCACCGCGGCAGGCGAGGCATGCAGGCTGGCGCCGAGTGTCGGCAACGCCGGCAGGTAGCTGTCGATGGCAAACGGGCCGACGGCGGTGATCAACCCCAGCAGCAGGGCGAGGTGGGCGATACTTCGAGACATGGTGGTTCCGGGCGGCGGTAAAAAAGAGGGGCCAGCTTAGTGATCGCCCTCGGCGCATACAAGCCGGTGTTTACAGACTCGCTACAGAGTCACCAGCGGCAGGGTGTCGTGAATAGGCAATGGATACGGGAGATAGACGTAAAGTATTGATTTAACTCAACTAAATATCCATTATTGGTATCACCTAAAACCATACTAAGAATACTAGATCAAGGGGGAAACACAGCTCTACCCTCCCCTGAGAATCAAGGTGTTGACATCACTAGGTGTACTATCTGTACCATTCGCCCCTTTTTGGGTGGGTGCTCTGGATGGCGGTGGTACAGGTAGTAGCTAAGGTGGTAGTAGATGACTCGGGATTCCAAAGCGAGATCCCAGTTCTAATCACTGACCATGGCGTGGTGTCCTCTCTCGTTGACTATCTCCTGTCCAACCATCACCTTAGTCCTAGCTGGCAGCGTGTTGTAACTCAGGCCACAAAGCTGCTGCTGGAGTACATGGAGGCCAACCAGCATAACTTCTCTGATCCCCGCGCCCTGTTCCAGGCGTTTGCCTCCCGCTTGTACACGGGAACCATTGGTGATGATGGGCTAGATCCATCAGGCCTAGGGTGGGTTCCTGCTAGCCGGAACACGTCTAACCGACACGTCTCCGTGCTCAAGGGATTTACCGACTATCTGGCTGATCTGTACGACGCGCCTGCCATGAACCCCTTGATAACTGCTAGTACGTTTGACCAGCGGCTCAATTACGCCGCCTGGCATCGGCGTAACAGCAATGATTTCCTTGGTCATATCAAAAGCAAGGCGCTCGCTGACAACGTCGCCAAGGCACGCAACATTCGTGGGCGGCGCACTCTCAGCAAGGTCGATGATGATGCCGTGGCGTTCCCAGAGAAGCTGTTCCAGGCCATGTACATGGATGGTTTCGGCGGGGCTAAAGACCCCCGGTGTGCGGTGCGGGATCAGTTGATACTGATCATGATGCATGGTGCGGGGCTACGGGAAAGCGACGCGCAACACCTCTGGGTGATGGATGTGGTAGACCACCCGCTGATCGAAGGCGGTGCCATGGTGCGCGTCTTTCATCCAGAAGATGGCAGGGCACCGGACGATTGGAGGGGACGCAAAGGTGCCACGACACGAGCGGCATATTTGAGAGAGCAGTATGCACTGACAGCCCGGAATCTCCTGCAAGGCACCAAACGAATTGGGTGGAAAACAAGGATGGTTGACCATGCCGACAATTACATCCAGCTGCACTGGTTCCCTCCACGCTTCAGCGTGCTCTTCATGCAGCTTTGGAAGGTGCATGTTCGATATTTGACAACCGTCGAGCGGCACCACCCATACGCCTTCGTATCCTACGACGAGTCGGCGGCAGGCCAGCCGTATACCCTTCAGGCCTTTAACGGCAACTATAAGCGAGCCCTAGCACGTATTGGGCAGACCGTTTCCAAGCCTGAGGGTCGCTCTACCCATGGGCATAGGCATGCTTTCGGCAGGCGGCTGACGAAGGCTGGAGTTACACCGCAAATCATCCGCAAGGCGCTGCATCACACCTCCCTGGAGTCGCAAAAACGATACACCGCACCTGGTGTCGCGGATGTGTCTTCTGCACTTACAGCCGCTGAAGAAAAGCTCAGGGAGCTGGCAGACAGCGGCCACATCATTTCGTCATTCAACAATTGGGACGAGGCGCTGCCAGAAACCTGGGCAGATCTCGAATCGTCACGTGCCCCATACAGAGTTAAGAAATTTTGACCAAGACAACCAAGCGCGGCCCACGAGACGGGCGCTCTTCAGATACAAGTTTCAGTTGGCTTCCGGTGGAGCGAGGCGAAGCCTGGGAGCGCTGGCGTCAGTTCTTGTCGGGCTGGATGGCCACTCAGACGGGTTCTATCGGGGTAAAGATCAACGCAATGAACTGGTTCGCGGTCAACTACCTGCCGTTGGTGCCTGGCGGGGCCAGTCCAGAAGTGTTTTTCCAGTTCGCTCAGCAAGATTTGTTGCCGGACTTGAGGTCGCTTTTGGAGGCCTCTATGAACTCGAACACTGCCGTGAAAAACCAAAACTGGATCGTGAGTCTGTTCGACTGGATCATCATTCATAGCTTCAGCGAGCCAACTGATCATGGCGTGCCAGTAGCCATGGCCAAGAACCCGTTCGTCAAAGGTAAAGAAAAGACGGTAATCACAGAGACCGTGCATAGCCCTTTGCCTTATGCATACATTCGTGAGCTACGCGAAATTCTGTGCCCGCAGGCCAGGGGCACATTCCATGACTGGAAATGGGCTCAAATGCAGTCCGGCCAACTGAGGTCGGACTTCGGAGACTGGTTCCAAGTAGCGCAGTCCATCATCAACGAGAACGATCCGGACTGCGTCTGGCGCTTCAAAAATGGCCGGTACGAAATCTGGTCACCCGTCAGGTCGGTGGCTCTGTATACCAAGCTGCACTTGCCCCTTCGCACCTACCAGGTACGCCTCCTAGACTCGGGAGAGGCAGATACGTGGCGCTATGTGGCAGGCGACTGGGTGCTCAACGAGAGCCACGAATTTTCGCTAGGCCGCGAATCAAACCCTTGGAAGCGAGGGGTTTTCTGCCGTATCCATAGTCAGGATATCGGCGAAGTCATGACCGGCCTCTACATCAGCACAAACAAAACGGCAGACCAGAATAAGGAGACACGCGAGCGTGGGTATACGATTCCGTGGCAAAACGAGGATGTGTTGTACTGGCTGGAGCGTTTGCGAAACTGGCAAGAAAAGTACAATCCAATCGCTGGCCCAACACCATGCACCGAATTAGGTGAGAAGCACTGTGGCGTCAAAACTCAGGAGCAAAAGAGCGATATGGGCTCAATTTGCTTCCTCTTCCGCGATCCGACTGCCGATGAAGGGGAGCGTGACAAGCCTATTACGATCAGTTCGCTACCCAACCTTTGGTATCGATTGCTTTCAACGTTGGAAGATCGCGTCGCAGACAGGGGGCAAACCTTGTCGGATGGCTCCAGGCTGCGCTTTGTAGAGCCACCTGCGCCTGGCCTGAAGACGCCGCCAGTCAAAACGGACTTCCCGCTTCATAGTCTTCGTGTTTCGCTCCTGACGTGCTATGCCATGGAAGGCCATGTCCCAATGCCCGTGCTTTCAAAACTGATTGCAGGGCACTCCAGGATCATTATGACCCTGCATTACACCAAGCCAACCCCGGCGATGGTGTCGCAAGTAATGGACAGTGCGAGCGGACGCATCAGCGCAGTCCAGGACGAAAGCCTAAAAGTCTTTCTTAAGGATGCTGACATGCGTCAGATCCACTCAAAAACGGCATACATTGATGCCAGCGCGATTGAGCTTGTTTTGTTAAATCGTAACGCCATTGGTTGGGAGCAGCGGCATATAGGCTTGTGCCTCGTCGGCGGAAATAGCGTTCGATCCGACGAAATGAGCAACATTGGCGGGTGCTGGAACGGCGGGGAGCTTCTGGGGCGTGGTGGTCGAGGCAACGTCTACGGCCCAGTGCCGCACGGCCTGGAAAACTGCGTCCGATGCCGCTGGTTCCTCACGGATGCAAGCTATCTGCCGGCGCTGGTAGCGCACCTCAATATGCTGAGTTATCGAGCCTCCTTGGTCTCATCTGTTGCCGTCGAGATCGAGCAGGAGCGCGATGCATTGCTCAATGAGATGTATTTTGCGAAGGAGGAAAAGCGTCCGTTTTTGCTGCAAGCGGAGCTACAACAGGCCGAAAGTCGATACCAGAAGCAGGTCAAGGAGGCTGATGAGTACGCTAAAGACTTGGTCTCCTGTTTCCAGATCATCAGTAGGATTATCGCTATCGAGGAAGAGAGGAATGCAGATGACTCCTCCGCGAAACTGGTCGCGTTGGGCTCCCTGGAGGATATCCACCAGCCTATTTCATTTATCGAGACCAACAGCGAAATGTGGCAGCTTTCTCAGCTTTGTGAGAACGCCGAAATCTACGCCGCTTTGACGGACGATCTGCGGGCGACACCAGCCATTGAGAAGCGCTCCCGCGCCCTGAACAACCTGCTCATGCAAGGTGGCTATGCACCCATTTTGATGGGAATGGATGATCGCCTCCAGCTCATTGCTGGCAACGCGATGATGAGGTCTATGGCATTACGAGTGTCCCCGCGAAACCAAATGGAAGGCTTTCGTGAGGTTTCCAGCCTGCTGGAGGCTGGCGAAGGCTTGCGACTACTACCAGCGGCTCTAGAGCCGCTAGAGCGTGTCACGAAGCAACCCGTCGCAAAGCTCTCCGACCTGATCACATCCACCTCCAAGCAAGTGCGAGACGCCATCCGTGACCGATCTGAAGCTCATCTTTGAAGAGTTGGTAGCCCAGGCTACCAAACAACAAGCGAAATCCTTGGCGCTGCTGAATGGCGTCTTGGAGGCTCATCAGAAATCGGGTGAACGCAATTTCTCAATCGCTACGATAGCCCGGCTGTCCGTTGAAGCCGGTGGCCCATCGGCCTCGACAATCCGCAACAGTGGCGGCTTCCGCTTCAGGCAATTGATTGATGCCTGGGCCGCGAGCGTAGGTACGGATAGGAAACTGCCAGCTAAGGGCAAGGGGCAGGGAGTGCCAAGCGACAATGACTTGCTTCGAAGCATTGCTGATCCAGCTCTTCGTGCCGCATTTACTCAAATCCTGGCTGAGCGGAGTCGCTACTTAGCTGAACTCAACCTGCTCAAATCGCACAAGAGCATCGTTGTCGACCGACGTCCAAATCAGGTGCAACTATCTCCTGCAAACGAGTCAATCCAGCTGCTGCCTTCGCTCAAAGGAGTGCTCAACGACATGGATATCACAGCTCTGAAAGCTGCGGTCTCGGACGAGTTCTTCGAGAAGCAAGGCTGGATGGTGACTAAAGCTGGCCAGGTGAAAGGGGATGCTGGCGAGATCTACAAGCATGGTTATGTGCTTGCGATTAAGAAGATTCTGAAGGAGGTGGACTGAGCTGACTAGCTGGCTGAGGGATGGCTTGTTAGTACACCGGCCTAGTACATATACTAGCAATCCCTCGCAGCTGTAACCCCCATGGTTACTGGCCAACGGTAATCTTAGTACAATAGGTGATCTTATCTGTGTTCCTTTAGTCGAGTTGGATATTTCGCGAATTTAAGGCTGGGCGAGGGCGGTCGCTCGGCGCTCACTGATGCGTTCAACCGCCAGCATATGGTCGGTGCCCCATTGGCAAAGCGGCCCCAATGCCTGGGCCAGCGAGCGTCCGAAGGGAGTCAGGGAGTATTCGACCTTTGGCGGTATCTCCTTGTAGTCGATGCGCGCGATGATCTCATCGCGTTCCAGCTCCTTCAATTGCTGGATCAGCACCTTGTCCGTCACGCCGCCAACGGCGCGCCGCAGTTCGCCATAACGGTGAACTTCATGGGCCAGGTGATACAGGACCAACGGTTTCCATTTCCCGCCAATCACCGCCAGGGCGGCGTCGAGCCCGCAGTTAAAGGTGCTGTTTGACATGTTTTTGCCCTCAGGCTGGGTACTTACCAAAAGGTGCATACTATTCAAAACAATAGCGCAGATCTACGCTTGGGCCTCAACATTTGAGGGAAACACTCATGAGCAGGCTCAACGGGAAAATCGCCATCGTCACCGGTGGCAACAGCGGGATCGGCTTGGCCAGCGCCATACGCTTTGCGGCCGAAGGTGCACAGGTCGTTATCGTGGGACGCCGCCAGGATGAACTGGACAAAGCCTTGGTCCTGATCGGGCATGACGCGATCGCGATCCAGGGCGACATTTCAAACCTGCGTGATCTTGAGCGGGTATTCGCACAGATCAAGGCTGACAAAGGTCGTGTTGATGTGTTGTTCGCCAATGCGGGCCTTGGGGATCTGGAGCCCATTGGTGCGATCACGGAGGAATCGTTTGATCGCACCTTTGACGTGAACGTGAAAGGCACGTTGTTCACCGTACAGAACGCGTTGCCATTGATGAGCGCCGGTGGCTCGATTGTGCTGACAGGTTCGACGACGGCCTCGATGGGCACCGCAGCGTTCAGCGTCTACAGCGCGTCGAAAGGCGCACTGCGAAACTTCGCGAGAAGCTGGGCGCTGGATCTGCAAGGCACAGGTATTCGCGTGAACGTGCTTTCACCTGGGCCGACAACGACACCAGGTTTGGACAGAGCGCTATCAGGTACCGGCCAGAAGGATGCGATTGTCGATTCGATGGTTACGCGTGTACCGCTGGGTCGTATGGGGCAGCCAGATGAAGTGGCGAATGCGGCATTGTTCCTGGCATCGGATGAGAGCAGCTTCATGACGGGCAGCGAGATGTTCGTGGATGGCGGTTTCGCTCAGGTGTGATCCAGGCTCATCGACCAAATCGAGACAGGCTGGGTTTGGTCGATGAGGAGCGTGGTGCACTGGTTGAAATCTGGCTGGCACTGACCCTGATAACGGATCATATGATTACGCATAATGTATATTATGTTAAATGACGTATAGCGCCCGGGAGTTGCTTGAGCAGGAAATGCGCTCGAGTGGCTAACGCACCTTGCCCTTTCAGATCAAACCGACCGGCCATGTACTTGGGGACAGTCAGTGCCAGCGCGACGACAGCCAACACCAGCGGTAAAAGCGAAACCCACAGCACTGTATTCCAGCCATAAGCCGACAGCAGCCCACCCGACGAAAAAGACCCGACCGCCATTACGCCGAACACTCGGAGCTGGCCTACTACGTCATTTATCGGCCTGAGTGCGCCAGCCTGCCCAAACTGACGACGTTCCGGGACTGGTTGTTGGTAGAAGCACAGCAGACGGTAAAGCGTGAGATCAGCGCCCACTAGGCTGTACTACTCGCGATTCCTCAACGACGACGCTACCAGCAAATCCCGCGTATAGGCATGCTCTGGTGCGTCGAACAATTGCTCGGTACTCCCGGCCTCCACCACCACGCCATCCTTCACCACGATCAAGTCGTGAGCCAACGCCCTTACCACCGCCAGGTCGTGGCTGATAAACAAGTACGTCAGCCCATGTTCCTCCTGCAACCTGCGCAGCAAGCTAACCACCTGCTTTTGCACAGTGCGGTCGAGGGCTGAGGTGGGTTCGTCGAGCAATATCAAATCCGGCTTGATCACCAGTGCGCGGGCGATCGCGATGCGTTGGCGCTGGCCGCCGGAGAATTCGTGGGGGAAGCGATGGCGCGTATCGGGGTCGAGTCCGACGTCGCGCAACACGGCAATCACTTGAGCTTCGCGCGCGCAAGCATTGAGGTCCGTGTGTACGCGCAGGCCTTCTTCGATGATTTGCTGCACGCTCATGCGCGGACTGAGGCTGCCGAACGGGTCTTGAAACACCACCTGTAGTTTGCGCCGCCAGGGACGCAGGGCCTTGCCTTTGAGTGCGTCGAGGGCCTGGCCCTGGAAGCGAATGCTGCCTTGGGCGTCGATCAACCGCAGGATCGCCTGGCCAAGGGTGGATTTGCCCGAGCCGGATTCGCCAACAATGCCCAAGGTTTTGCCACGTTGCAGGCGCAGGTCGATGCCGTCCACCGCCTTGATCGGCGGTTTGCGCCGCAGCAGGCCGCCTTGCGGGAACCAGACCTTGAGGTTGTCCACTTCCAGCAGGTTGTCCGCCGTTTCACGCACCACCGCCCTGCCCTCTGGCTCGGCTTCGAGCAACTGCCGGCTGTAGGCGTGCTGCGGCGCGGCAAACAGTGCCTGGCAGTCGGCCTGTTCGACGATCTGGCCGGCGCGCATCACCGCCACGCGCTGGGCGATGCTGCGCACCACGTTGAGGTCGTGGCTGATCAACAGCAGCGCCATGCCCAGGCGTTGCTGCAGGTCTTTTAGCAGCGCAAGAATGCGTCGCTGCACGGTCACGTCCAGGGCCGTGGTGGGCTCGTCGGCGATCAACAGCAGCGGTTCGCAAGCCAGGGCCATGGCGATCATCACCCGCTGGCGCTGCCCCCCGGAGAGCTGATGCGGGTACGCCGCAAGGCGCTGGCGCGGCTGCTGGATGCCCACCAGTTCGAGCAACTCCAACACGCGCTCACGCGCCGCCGCACCGCCCAGGCCTTTGTGCAGCAGCAGGGTTTCGGACAGCTGCCGTTCGACGCTGTACAGCGGGTTGAGCGAGGTCATCGGCTCCTGAAAGATCATCGCGATGCGATCGCCGCGAATCTGCCTTAAACGCTCCGGCCGCGCGCCGAGCAGCTCTTCGCCCTGGTAGCGAATACTGCCCTGGGTACGCGTGGTGTGGGGCGGCAGCAATTGCAGGATCGAGTGGGCGGTCACCGATTTGCCGGAGCCCGACTCGCCCACCAGCGCCAGGCACTCGCCCGGGTGAATATCCAGGTCGATGCCACGCACCGCTTTGTGCCCGTCGAACGCCACTTTCAGGTTACGAATTTCAATCAACGCGTCAGTCACGGCACAGCTCGCTTATCAGGATCGGGGGTCGAAGGCGTCGCGGCAGGCTTCGCCGATAAACACCAACAGGGACAGGATCAACGCCAACGCAAAAAACGCGGTCAGCGCCAGCCACGGGGCTTGCAGGTTGTTTTTCCCCTGGCCGATCAATTCACCCAGGGACGCACTGCCCGTGGGCATGCCGAAGCCAAGAAAATCCAGGGCGGTGAGGGTCGAAATGGCCCCGGTCAAAATGAACGGCAAGTAGGTCAAGGTGGCAGTCAGCGCGTTGGGCAGAATGTGCCGCAACATCACCTGAACATCGCACACACCCAGGGCTCGCGCGGCCTTCACGTACTCCAGGTTGCGCCCGCGCAGGAACTCGGCGCGCACCACATCCACCAGGGTCAGCCAGGAAAACAGCGCCATGATCCCCAGCAGCCACCAGAAACCCGGTTCGACAAACCCGGACAAGATGATCAGCAAGTACAGGACCGGTAGCCCCGACCAGATCTCGATCAGGCGCTGCCCCAACAGGTCGACCCAACCGGCGTAATAGCCTTGCAGCGCGCCGGCGGCGACCCCGATCAAAGTGCTCACCACGGTCAGCGCCAAGGCAAATAACAGCGATACCCGGGTGCCGAAAATCACCCGCGCCAATACATCCCGGGCTTGATCATCGGTGCCCAGCCAGTTGCTCGCGCTGGGCGGCGCCGGCGAAGGGGTCGTGAGGTCGTAGTTGACCGTGTCGTAGCTGAACGGAATAGGCGCAAACAGCATCCAGCCGCCCTGCCCTTCAATCAGTTCATGCACGTAAGGGTCACGGTAATCCGGCTGAAACGGCAACGTGCCGCCGAAATCCTGCTCGGTGTAGCGCTCGAAGGCCGGGAAATACAGTGAGCCCTGGTACGCCATCACCAGTGGCTTGTCGTTGGCCAGCAGTTCGGCACCCAGACATACGGCGAACAGCGCCAGGAACATCCACAGCGACCACCAGCCGCGGCGATTGCGCTTGAAGTGCAGCCAGCGGCGACGAGTAATCGGAGTAAAAACCGGCATCAATGCGACCTCGCGGAAAAATCCAGCCGGGGGTCCAGCAGGCGGTAGCACAGGTCACCCAGCAACTTGATGACCAACCCGACCAGGGTAAAGATAAACAGCGTGCCAAAGACCACGGGATAGTCCCGTGCCACTGCCGCTTCGTAGCTCAGGCGACCGAGGCCGTCGAGGGAGAAAATCACTTCAATCAGCAACGAGCCGCCGAACAACATCGCGGTGAGCGCCTGGGGCAGGCCAACCACGATCAGCAGCATGGCGTTGCGAAACACGTGTTTGTACAGCACCTGTTTTTCGCTGAAACCCTTGGCCCGCGCGGTCACTACGTACTGGCGGCTGATCTCGTCGAGGAAGCTGTTTTTGGTGAGGATGGTCAGTGTGGCAAAGCCGCCAATCACCAGCGCCGATACCGGCAAGACAAGGTGCCAGAAGTAGTCCACGACCTTGCCCGCCCATGACAGGCTGGCAAAGTTCTCCGAGACCAGGCCGCGCACCGGAAACCAGTTCAACAGGCTACCGCCGCCGAATACCACGATCAGCAGCAAGGCGAACAGGAACGCCGGCATGGCGTGGCCGATAATGACCGCCGCACTGCTCCACACATCGAAGCGGCTGCCATGGCGCACGGCCTTGCGGATGCCCAGCGGGATCGACACCAGGTAACTGATCAGCGTGGCCCAGAAGCCCAGGGACAAAGTCACCGGCAGTTTTTGCAGGATCAGGTCGGTGACCTTGGCGCCGCGAAAGAAGCTATCGCCAAAATCCAGCCGCGCGTAGCTGCTGAGCATCAACCACAGCCGCGCGCCAAGGGGCTTGTCGAAGCCGTATTGGCGCTCGATATCGGCCACCAGCGCGGGGTCCAGGCCACGAGTTGTGCGCGATTCATTGCTGCCGGTTTCCACCCGTGTGCCGGCCACCGACGCTTGGCTGCCGATGCCTTGCAAGCGCGCGATGGCTTGCTCAACCGGGCCACCCGGGGCGGCTTGCACGATAAAAAAGTTGACCAGCAGGATGCACACCAGCGTTGGTACGATCAGCAATAAACGGCGCGCGCTATAGGCCAACATGTTGGGAAGCCTCAGTCAGTTGACGCATCTGTGCGGTGGTCAGCGGTATGGGGCTCACTTCCCACCAGGTGTCGATGCCCACGTCATTGAGCGGCGCTGTGCGGGGCCGACCAAAACGGTTCCACCACAGCGAGGACGAGCCCGGCGGGTAATAGTTGGGAATCCAGTAGAAGCCCCACTGCAACACGCGGTCGAGGGCATGGGCGTAGCGCACCATGGTCGGGCGGTCGTTGGCGCGGACAAGGCCATCGATCAAGGCGTCCACCGCCGGGTTGCGCAGTGCCATGTAATTGTTGGAACCAGGGTCATCGGCACTCTCGGAACCGAAGTAGTTGGTCAGCTCGCGGCCCGGCGATGGGCTGACCGGGTAGCCGTTGACGATCATGTCGTAGTCCCGTGCGCGCACGCGGTTGGCGTATTGGGCCGAGTCGATCATGCGGATCGTGAAGCCGATGCCGATCTGCGCCAGGTTGCGTTTGTAGGGCAGCAGCAAACGCTCGAAGCCTTTCTGGGCATTCAGGAAGGTGAACTGCAATGGCGTGCCCTCGGCGTTAACCAACTGGTCGCCGCGCGGGGTCCAGCCCGCCTCGGCCAGTAACTTCAGCGCTTGCGCCTGCTGCGGCCGAATGCGCCCGCTGCCATCGGTGCGCGGCGGCTGGTAGACCTGGGTGAACACCTCCTCCGGCACTTGCCCGCGCCAGGGTTCCAGAATGGCCAGTTCCTGGGCATCCGGCAGATGGGTGGCCGCCAATGCGCTGCGGGAAAAGAAGCTGCGCTGGCGCAGGTACAGACTGTGCATCATCTGCCGGTTGCTCCAGTCGAAATCCCACAACAGGCTCAGCGCCTCGCGCACGCGGCGGTCCTGGAACTGCGGTTTTTGCAGGTTGAACACAAAACCCTGGGTGCCCTGCACGGCATTCGGTGCCAGTTGTTCACGTTGCAGACGACCGTCGCGCAAAGCCTCGCCGTCGTAGCCCACCGAATAACTGGTGGCGGAAAATTCGCGATTGAAGTCGTAACCCTGGGCTTGCAGGATCTGGCGCGACACGTCGCCGTCGGCAAAAAACTCAAGCCGCAGGGTGTCGAAGTTGTACTGCCCCTGCGTCACCGGCAGGTCTCGCCCCCACCAGTCCTTGACCCGTTCGAAGGTGACACTGCGGCCGTTGTCCACGCTGCTGATACGGTACGGGCCGCTGCCCACCGGCGGTTCAAAGCCGCCGCCGTTGGCGAAATTGCGCCCCTGCCACCAATGTTCCGGCAGCACCGGCAGTGAAGCGAGGTCCAGAGGCAAGGTGCGATTGTCGGCGCTTTTGAAGGTGAACCGCACTTGGGTCGGCGATTCCACCAGCACCTGGTCCACATCGGCAAAGCTTTGGCGATACGCCAGGCTGCCTTCGGTGGTGAACAGCTTGAAGGTGTAGGCCACGTCCTGCGCGGTGATGGGCGTGCCATCGGCAAACCGCGCCTTGGGATTGAGGTAGAAACGCAGCCATGAATGGTCATCTGCCAGCTCCATGCCTTGCGCGACCAACCCGTACACGGTGTACGGCTCATCCTGCGAACGGTACGCCAACGGGCTGTAGAGCCAACCCTGGATCTGGGTGATGCCGGTGCCTTTGTCGACATACGGGATCAGGTGATCAAACGCCCCGCCTTCCATAGACGAGCGACGAAAACTGCCGCCCTTGGGCGCGTTCGGGTTGACGTAATCCAGGTGTTTGAAGTTGGCCGGGTACTTGGGCGCTTCGCCGTATACCGTCAAAGCGTGCGTCGGTTGAGCGAGCAGTGACGGCGCCCAAAGGCCCGTCAGCAGTGCCCACACCATGAAGCGAAACAGGCTCACAAACTCAACTCCTTTTCCAAAAACACTGAAGGCTCACTTATGCAGGGTTGTGCGTCGACGCCAGGGTTTTTATAGAGCACCGGTTAGACCGTTAGCGCATGTGCTTATGCGCTACTTGCCGAAGTGGTAACTCACGTCCAGCCAGACCTGGCGGCCATAGGGGTCGTAGTTGCCGCTGGGGTAATACGGCCAGCCGGCGGAGTCATCGTGCTTGACCTGATTGAGCAGGTTGTTGACGGTCAGGCCGACACTCGCCTGCTCGTTCACCTGGTAACGGGCGCTGGCGTTGAAGGTGGTCCAGGGCGACAGGCGCCCATCGCCGGCGCCATTGGTCACGCTGCCGTAGCGAATGCCGGTCAGCGTGGTGGTGAGGTGCTGGTAGTCCCAGGTCAGGCTCGCGTTGACCTTGCTGCGCCAGTCGTGGTTGTCGGTGCTGGAGCGCAGGTTCTGGGTTTGCGCATCGTCCGATTCCTTGAGGTAGTGGGACAGCACCAGGCTGTAGCCAATCGCCGAACTGAACGCGCCGTACTGGCCTGCGCCCCAGCGAATATTACTCTTGAGGTCCAGGCCGCTGACCCGCTCGCTGGCGGCGTTGATCGCATTGACCTGCACCCGTTGCAGCACGTTCGGGTCCACTGCCGCCGTGCTGGCATTGCGCTGGATGCGTGCCAGGACGTCGGCGCAAGTGGTCGCATCAAGCTGGCCGTTGCGGCACTGGTTTTCCTGTTGCAGCAAGCGGTTGATGTCGACGGTGGTCAACAGGTCCTTGATTTCGACGCGCCAGAAGTCGGCGGAGAAATCAAACTGATGCGAGGGCGACCAGACAAAGCCGTACGTCCAGGACTTGCCACGCTCGGAGGCGAGGTCCGAATTACCGGTCTGGGTGTAATCCACGCGGCCTCGGTCACACGCCCCTTCTACGCCCTTGCTGCAACCGTAATAGTCGATCTGGTCAGGCGTGTAGCCATTGGTCGCGGCCTGGTAGAGGTAGTTGAGGTCGGGTGCGCGAAAGCTGGTGCCGTAGCTGCCACGAAACAGCAGGCTGGTCACCGGGCGCCATTCCAGGCCCAGGTTGTAGGTTTTTTGTTGCTCGGTGCGGCCACTGAATTTGTATTGGTCCCAGCGCCCGGCCGCCGAGGCGAGCAAGGTGTCGGTGACGGGAATGCTCAGCTCGCCACCCGCGGCGTAGCGGTCACGCGAACCGCCTGAATTGGAGGCCGGCGTGGTGTTGTAAAACGTGCCGTCATTGAGTTGGTCGTCGACATCGACGCTGTAGGATTGCCGCCCCACTTCGGTCACACCGGCAAAGCCCACCGGCCCGGCGGGCAGCTCGAACAGGTCGCCGTTGATGTTGGCGCTGAAGGTTTGGGAAACCGATTTACTCTTCTGCACCAGGTTGCCGCGAAACTGATCCCACTGCTCCGGAGTCAGCGGCTGGTCCAGCCGCGAAGGGTCTGGCGCGAAGACCGGGTGCCCGTCCTGCGTGCCCAGTTGCGGCCCGAGGTAGTAATCGCGGATGCCGCTCAAAGGCGTGTAGCGGGTGGTGCGGTCGCTGGTGTACTCGGAGCGGTTCGCCGCAATCTGATAACCCCAGTCACTGTTGGTGAACTTGTCTTCCAGGCCCAGGGTACCGGTCCAGGACACTTCGCGCCATTTGCTGTTGTTGCTGGTCTTGCCACCGATTTCCTCGCTGGAAAAGTTGCGTGACCAGCGCTCCAGGTTGCCGGTGTTGCGGTTGATAAAGTCCGGCGAGGTGAAGCTTGGGCCGCGGGTGTTGTTCTGCGTGTGATCAAAGCCAAACATTAAGTCGGCAAACACTTTGCCGGTGTCGCTGAAATGCCAGGTGCCGCGCGTGTAGCCGTCATAGTTTTCCTTTTGCGCCTGCAAGGTCCAGTAGTCGTTGTAGTACTGGTTGGTGGTGCAGCGGGTGCTGCTGCCACCGAGCTTGCCGTTGTAGATACCGCCGTAGGCACCGCAACCGGGGCCGAGGTAGGCGCCGCTGTCGAGGTTACGGCGGTAGCCCACATCCTTGGCCGGGCCGTCGCTCATAAAGCCGCGCTGGTTGGCCCAGATCGGTTGGCGCTGGGTCAGCTCCAGGCCGAATACCCCGTCAAAATCGCCCCAGGTCTCGCCGCCGCTGATCTGCAGGCGCTGGTTGTCGCCGCCGCCACGCTCGGCGGCGCCACCACGCAGATTGACGTCCACGCCGCTGATTTTGTCTTTGAGGATGATGTTCACCACCCCGGCAATCGCGTCGGAGCCATACACCGCCGAGGCGCCGCTGCTGAGGATCTCGATACGCTCGATCATCACCGCCGGGATGTTCGCAAGGTTGGTGAAGTTGACCGCGCCGTCGTACGCCGTGGGGTAGTCGGCCACGCGCCTGCCGTTGATCAGCACCAGTGTGTGGTTCGGCCCCAGCCCTCGCAGGTTGAGGGCACTGGCGGCCGGCTGGAAGGTGTTGCCGTAGTCTTCGCCCTGGGTCATGCCGGTGTTCTGGGTTTGCGAAGCGATGGCGTCGTAGACGTTTTTGTAGCCCCTGCGGGTGACTTCGTCAGCGGTGATGACCGTGACCGGCGACGGCCCTTCAACCTGGGCACGGGCAATGCGTGACCCCGTGACCACGACCTTTTCCAACGCTACATCGCCCGGGACTTTCGCCGCCGTGGGCGCCGCCTTGACCGCCGCTGCAGGTGGCTTGGCCGCCCGGCGCAGGGTCCAACCGCCGTCGCCACTGGGCACGGCGTCGAGGGCTGCACCGTGTAGTGCCTGTCGCAGCGCTTGCTCGGTGGTGAAGGTGCCCCGCACCGGCGCGCTGGTCAGGCCTTGCACAAGGTCTTGCTGGAAGGAAATGATCTGCCCGCTGCTGCGCGACAGGGTCAACAGCGCTTGGTCGAGGGGGCCGCTGGCAATATCAAAATCAAAAGTCTGGGCGGTCGATATCGCAGACAGCGGCTGTGCCAGCACCGCCGTGCCATGTCCCGCCAAAGTCAGGCCAATCGTCAGAGACAGTGCCGCCAGAGATGCGCGACTGAGAGGTTTGAGTTGCATGGTTGAGGTTCCCATCATTGATATGCCGTTGATGGGTTGAACAACAGATCGGGGTTTTTTATAGGCGGCCGTTAGGCTAAAAAAGCATGGGTTTATAACGGCCCGAAACAACACTCCCAGGCAGATACACCCTGGCCTGTATTGGGTTGTGCAACAGTGGCGGGGGTTTTATAGGGCTGGGAAAATTATTTTTATCGGCGCTCGATACTGACCCAATAAGGGCTGTGATAATCGATCTGCACCGGCAAGGATTTGGCCAGCAATTGCAGGGCGCCCTGGCTGTCGTCCAGCGGGAAAATCCCGCTCAGCCTCAGGCTCGCCGCCTCGGGGCTGACGCGGATGATGCCGCGCCGGTAGTCACGCAGGGCTTGCACCACTTCACCCAATGAGCGGTCACGCACTTCCAGCAAGCCTTGGGTCCACGAGGCCTCGCCGCCGCTGGCGGTTTCCAGGTCGAGGATGCCATGGGCATTGAACGTGGCTTTCTGGCCGGCACTGATCACCTGCACAGCGCCGTCGCGCGTGGTGATTTCCACTTGGGAATGCAGCATCGTGATTTGGGTTCGATCCTCGCCCTGCTGTACCAGAAACCGCGTACCCAACGCGCGCATGCGGCCGTGTTCGGTCTCGACGATAAACGGTCTGAGACTGTCCTTGAAAACGTCGACCAGCAGCTTGCCGTCGAGCAACTGCAACAGCCGTTGCCGAGCATCGAAATGCGTCAGCACCTTGCTGCGCGCATCCAGGGTCAATGCACTGCCATCCTCCAGCGTGAGGTTCAGGCGCTCGCCCGTACCGGTGCGCAAAGCGCCCAACGGCAACCAGCTGTCGGACAGCCGCGTGATCAGACTTCCAAACGACACAACGCCAACCAGCGCCAGGGTATTGCGCAAGAAGCGCCGGCGGCCCGACGGTGCGTTGAGGGTGTGCAACAGGCTGTCGCGGGGCATGCGGCGCAGTTCGTCATTGTTCAGCACGGCCGGGACGCCGCCCATCATGTTGAAGATTTCGGCACGCCGTGGGTCGCCCTCACTCCAGCGACGGAACGCCTGGTGCTCCTGAGCACTGGCGTGCCCGGATTGCAGCAACGCCATCCACTGCGCCGCCTCGTCGATGATCGCCTCATCCGGCGCGCTGTGGCTCATGGCTGTGTCATCGCCAGGTAGCAGCGCTTGAACGCATCGGCCATGTATTGCTGAACCCGGCTGACCGAGACCTGCAGGCGCTCGGCAATCTGCGCATAGGTCAAACCGTCCAGCTGGTGATACAAAAACGCCGCCTTGGCCTTGGCCGACAAACCGTCGAGCAAGCGGTCGACTTCCAGCAGCGTCTCGATCAACAGCAAACGCTCCTCGGGCGACGGGTGCACCATCATCGGCGCCTGGGCCAATGCTTCCAGGTAGGCAC
Organism: Pseudomonas sp. Ag1; assembly: GCF_000278565.1. Classification (NCBI taxonomy): domain Bacteria; kingdom Pseudomonadati; phylum Pseudomonadota; class Gammaproteobacteria; order Pseudomonadales; family Pseudomonadaceae; genus Pseudomonas; species Pseudomonas sp. Ag1. The sequence continues at coordinate 38,296 of NZ_AKVH01000088.1, read as the reverse complement.
GTTCCAGGTCCTGGCGACGCCAGCCCTCATACATCAGGCGCCGCGAGATGGTGGTCAGCAACGCCCGCGGCTCGCGGATTTGCGAAGGGTCGGGCAATGCCAGTACCCGCAGGAAGGTCTCCGATGCAATGTCCTGAGCCCCATGGGCGCAACCCATCGCCCGGCTTACCCGCGTGCAAAGCCAACTGTAGTCACTTTTGAACATCTGCCCAATCAGACCGAAATGTGGGTTCTGATTCACACCCATTGCATGCTCCATGCGAATAAAGGCCATTCAGCCTGGCGGTTGATGAGCAATGGAAAGCCATCGCTGGAGGCGGACTTTGCATGAGGGGAGCATAGGTTAGGAAAGAATAAAAAATAACAATAGCCTGTCAAATTGGCATATGCAGAAAAATCAGATACGGGGCAGCGCCCTGGCTTTCAGGTCAGTGCGAAGACACATAGACAGAAGGCTGCGCCGGCGCTGGCAGCGAATAGGTTGCTTTCATCCATTCGACTTCAGCATGGGGTGTGCGGCCGAAGTAGCGCTTGAACTCTCGGCTGAACTGCGATGCGCTTTCATAGCCCACGTTAAAAGCCGCAGATGAGGCCGACATGTCGTTGCGGAGCATCAACAACCTTGCCTGGTGCAGACGAGTCGATTTCAGGTACTGCATGGGTGAGGAGTCGGTGACTGTTCGAAAGTGCAGATGAAAGCTGGGTACGCTCATACTCGCCTCCTGGGCCAGGCACTCGACGTCCAGCCGCTCCTGGTAACAGCTGTGTATCTTGCGAATGGCGCGGGTCACCTTTGCGAAATGGCCTTGCTTGCCAAGGGCCGCCCGCATGGACCCTCCTTGTTCACCTGCGATGATCCGGTAGTAAATCTCGCGCACCAGCGACGGGCCGAGGATCGGCCCGTCGACCGGATGGCTCATCGCTTCGAGAAAGCGCAGTGTGGACTCGCGCAACATCTCGTCCATCGGCGAGGAATACATGCCTTTGGGACGTTCGTGGGTCGGACCGGATTTTTCGTCAATTTCCAGGATCAGTTCGCCAGCGAGTTTGAAATCCAGGCGCATGTATACCGCCAGCATCGGTTCCTCTTCGCTGGCGTCGGTTTCCATGGTGAAAGGCACTGGCACAGACACCACCAGGTAGTGCTGGGCGTCGTAAAGGTAGACCTCATCGCCCAGATAGCCGAGCTTGCGCCCCTGGCACAGGATGACGATGCCAGGCTCGTAGAGCACTGGCGTGCGGGTCAGCGGGCGATTGGAGCGCAGGAAGCGTATGTCTTCCAGTGCGCTCAGGTTGTAGCCCTCCACGGGGGCCAACTGCTCCATCAGTTGGACCATGCGCCGGGTTCGCGCGGCAAAATGATTCATAGGCCCCTCTTGCGGTTTCACGAAGCGTGACCATCCGTAGAGCGTGTCAGTGCTTCCCATTGGTCGATGTCACGCAGGGATTGCGTCAGCTTTTCGCGCACAAAGCCTATGGCATCGCTGCCGAGCAGCAGGTGGGCCGGTGGGTTGTCGCTGGCGATCAACTGCAGCATGGCTTGCGCAGCTTTTTGCGGGTCCCCCAACTGGTGGCCGCTTTTCGCTTCGCGCGCCTGGCGTACCGGATCAAAGCTGGCATCGTAGTCGGCGATGCTGCGGGGCGTACGCTGCATCGAGCGGCCGGCCCAATCGGTGCGAAATGAGCCTGGCGCCACGGCGGTGACAAAAATGTTGAATGGCTTGAGTTCTTTGCTCAGGGTGTCGGAGATGCCTTCCAGCGCGAACTTGCTGGCGCAGTAGTAGGCGATACCCGGCATCGTGATGGTGCCGCCCATGGACGTGATGTTGATGATGTGCCCGCTGCGGCGCTGGCGGAAGTACGGCACAAACGCCTTGGTCACGGCAACGGCGCCGAACACGTTGACGTCGAACTGACGACGCATTTCTTGCAGCGGCGACTCTTCGAAAATGCCCTCATGGCCGTAACCTGCGTTGTTCACCAGGACATCCACCGGGCCGTAGCGGGTCTCGATCTCGGCAACGACGCTGTCGATCCGCTCAAAGTCGGTGACATCCAGGATCACGCCATGAGCACGCTCCGCTGATAATGCCTCGAACGTTTGCAGCGCGGCTTCGTTGCGAACGGTACCAATGACACGGTGGCCTGCAGCCAGTGCCTCGGTCGCGAGGGCCTTGCCAAAGCCGCTGCTGATGCCGGTGATGAACAGGGTTTTGCGAGTGCTCATGGAAATTCCTCTCGGTTACTGAGTGCTAATGGTAGCCAAGCCACCGCTGGCGACCTATGCCGGATCATCTATGAGGCTTGCCTATTCCTATTCGCTTCTGCTCATACGCTCAATTGTTCCGATGTGGCTCGATTGACGCAGGCTGATGCGTGGTCCGGCCCGCCCCAGTGGGTGTCACTGAGGCGGTCGGCACCACTCCACGTTACGTCAGCCAGACATCGACCTGCCGCTCCGCGCCCTCTATAAACACCAAGGCCTCGACCTGCCCCGCCTCTATCAGGTCTTGGCTGACGCCTTTTATCAGTTCAAGCTGCGCGGCGCTGTCGACCAACTCAACACGTGCTACCGGAGCCTTCATGGACTGGCTGGCATCAGACTTTGCTTTGCGAATCGCAGACAGCACGCTGCTCAGGCTCATCAATAACTGTTCAACAGCCGCGTCAGGGCAAGCGCCCCCTTGCGGCCAGGGCGCCTTGTGCACTGAGCCGCAATTCCAGGATTGCCAGACCTCCTCACACACAAAGGGCAGAAATGGCGCAAACAGTCGCTGCTGCACGCTCAGCGCATGTGCCAATGCATTACGCGCCGAGTAGCCGTCGGGTCGATAGGCACGACGCTTGACCAATTCGACGTAGTCATCGCAAAACCACCAGAAGAATCCTTCGATACGCGACAACGCCCCACTGTAGTCATAGGCCTCCAGCGCGACGGTAGCGTCCTGGACTACGCCACCCAAGCGTTCAAGCATGGCTTGATCCAGCGGTTGGTCGATATCCCCGGTGTCATCCTTCGCAAAGCCTTGAACCAACCTCGAAAGATTGAACAGCTTGACGGCCAGGCGGCGGCCGATTTTCATCTGCTGCTCTTCAAAGGCTGTGTCACTGCCGAGCCGCGCCGAGGCAGCCCAATAGCGCACGCCGTCACTTCCATACTGGTCGAGCAAGGCTTGAGGGGTGACCACATTCCCCTTGGACTTGGACATTTTCTTGCGATCAGGATCAAGGATCCACCCGGAAAGCGCTACGTTGCGCCATGGCGCGCAACCGTGTTCAAAATGGCTGCGTACCAGTGTCGAGAACAGCCAGGTTCGGATTATGTCGTGACCTTGGGGCCTGAGGTCCATCGGGTATATTTTGGCAAACAACCCATCGTCTTCTCCCCAGCCGCCGGCAATCTGAGGCGTCAGGGAACTGGTGGCCCAGGTGTCCATGATGTCTTGTTCACCGATAAACCCGTTGGGTTGACCACGCTGCTCGGGTCGATACCCAGGCGGTGTATCCAGGCCCGGATCAACAGGCAGGCTTGCCTCACTGGCGATAATCGGAGCGCCATGCTCGGCTTCGCCTTGCGCGTCCAGGCGATACCAGAACGGAATCGGCACGCCGAACGTACGTTGGCGACTGATTAGCCAGTCTCCATTCAACCCCCCTACCCAATGCTCGTAACGCCTGAGCATGTGCGGCGGATGCCAGTCCAACGCCTGGCCAGCGTCGAGCAACACGTCCCTCAGGTTCGCGTCGCGTCCGCCATTGCGCAAGTACCATTGCCGCGTCGCGAGAATTTCCAAAGGCCGGTCGCCTTTCTCGAAGAACTTTACCGCGTGGTTAATCGGTCGTGGTTCATCTCGCATGGCGCCGCAGTCACGCAACATCGAAACGAGCTGCGTACGAACCTGGGACAGGGTACGGCCGGCCAGGCCTGCGTAGGCCTGTTGGCTGCGCGGAGTCGTCAACCAGGAGGGCGTCTCAAGTAACAGGCGCCCGTCCTTTCCCAGGACTGACCGTGTGGGCAGCTGCAACTCCCGCCACCAAATCACATCGGTTAGATCGCCAAAGGTGCAGACCATCGCCAACCCGGTGCCCTTGCCGGGGTCACCCAAAGGGTGGGCCAGCAGCGGAACGTCCAGGTCAAAAATCGGCGCACGCACGGTCTGCCCGAACCTCGCCTGATAACGAGCGTCGTCCGGGTGAGCCACCAGCGCCACGCATGCCATCAGCAACTCAGGTCGAGTCGTAGCAATCTTCAGTTCGGCACCATCAGCCGCGTCGAAGCCGAGTTCGTGATACGCACCCGCAACCTCGCGCTCCTCAAGCTCTGCCTGGGCTACGGCCGTCTGGAACGTCACATCCCAGAGGCACGGAGCCTCCTGGCTATACAGTTCGCCACGCTGGTAGTTACGCAGTAACGCGCGCTGACTGGCTCGTTGGGAGCGTTCATCAATGGTGGCGTATGAAAGACTCCAATCAACGGACAAGCCCAGTTGCACGAACAGTGCACGGAACGCTTGCTCATCGATGGCCGTCAGCTCATGGCACAACTCGATAAAGTTGCGCCGACTGATGACTGCAAAGTCAGCCCGTTTTAATGGAATTGACTCGGAGGGTTTGAAGCCAGGCTGGTAAGCGGCCAACGAGTCGCAACGTACGCCGTAGAAATTCTCGACCCTGCGTTCGGTCGGCAAGCCATTGTCGTCCCAACCCATGGGGTAGAACACAGCCTTGCCGCGCATCCGCTGGAACCGGGCGATGATATCGGTGTGGGTGTAGCTGAAGACATGGCCAACGTGCAACGAACCTGAGGCTGTCGGTGGCGGCGTGTCGATGGAGAATACAGCGTCGCGTTGGGCGCTGTGGTCAAAGGCATACGTGCCTTCGAGCTGCCAATGCTGAGACCAGCGTGTTTCGAGGTTTTCAAGCGAGGGGGTGACGGTTTGATCGTTTAGAACTTCATCACGTTTAACGGTGACATAGCTTCCTCCTGTCAACATCATGGGGCGCGACAACTGTTGTGCGCCGAAGCAAACTTTATATTCAATCGCCTGCGGAAAGTAAACCCCTTGAACCAGGCCATTTTTTCCACAAAATAGCGTAAAAACAGTCCGGAAGATTTCTCACATTCAACAGGTACCCTATGCACACCCCCGTCACAATCATCGGTGCTGGCCTGGGCGGTCTCATCCTGGCCCGCGTGCTGTACGTCCACGGTATTGCCGCCACCGTCTATGAAGCAGAGCCGTCGGCAACCGCACGCGCCCAAGGCGGGATGCTTGATATCCACGACTACAACGGCCAACTGGCCTTGCAGGCAGCGGGCCTGACGGACGAGTTCCGCGCGCTTATCCTGAAAGGTCGCGAGGCGACTCGGGTGCTTGATTGGCAGGGTGCCACTCTGTTGGATCAACCCGACGACGGCACAGGCGGCCGTCCCGAGGTCATGCGTGGCGAACTGCGCAAGATGCTCCTCGATTCACTGCCCGCCGGTACTGTGCGTTGGGGCCACAAGGTCAAGAGCGTGCGCGCCCTCGGCGAGGGTCGCCACGAAGTGACCTTCGCCGACGGCACTTGCGTTGCCACCCACCTGCTGGTTGGCGCGGACGGAGCCTGGTCAAAGGTCCGGCCGCTGCTCAGCGACGCTGCCCCCGAGTACATGGGCCGCTCGTTGATCGAAACCTACCTGTATGACAGCGACGCCCGGCACCCGGCCACCTCCAGGGCGGTAGGTGGCGGTGCGATGTTCGCACTTCAACCGGGAAAAGGGATCCAGGCGCACCGTGAGACGGGCGCCACGCTGCACACCTACGTAGTGCTCACCGAATCCCAAGGCTGGTTTGCCGCCATCGATTTCACCGACACGGCAACGGCGGCGGTACGGATCGCGCAGGAATTCGCTGGCTGGTCCCCTGCCCTCACGGCATTGATCACCGACAGCGACACCGAACTGGTATGGCGCCCGCTCTTTATGCTGCCGGTTGAGCACCGCTGGGAGCGAGTGCCGGGCGTAACGCTGATCGGTGATGCCGCACACCTTGCGGCCCCGAATGGCGAAGGCGCGAACCTGGCCATGTACGATGGTGCCGAACTCGGCAAAGCCATCGCCTCATACCCTGATGACGTCGAAACCGCCCTGGGCGAATACGAACAGGCCATGTTCCCGCGCAGCGCGCAAATGGCTGCCGAGGGGAATGAACTGCATGAGTTGCTGTTTGGTGACGATGCACCCTATAGCCTGGTCAGCATGTTCAACGGGGCAAGTGCCTGAACAGGGCTCGGGTCAATCACACTGGAAGGACTCAAGGACGTTATAAATTTCAGCAACCACCTGCCGTGTCGCGCCCTCGATGGTTCCTTCATTCCGGCATAACACCCAGCCGTGATCCGCAACCGCTCGCTCGAACGCCCGGGTACAGGCGACATGTTCTGCCAGCGTGTGGATCACGGTACTGCTCAGCCCACGCCGGCGTGCCGCGGCCCGTGCCCATGAAATATCAGGGGCAGTGACGACCCCGATATGCAGGTCCGGCACTTGCACGTTTCGATCAATGTTCAACTGCAGGATTTCTGCCAGCGGGACTTCCCGGCGAAACGCGGCATCAGACGGGTACCAGCGGTCGATCAGGACGATGCTGCCTGGTGGCTGTCTAGCCAGCACGTGCCGGGAAATCCACGCACGGCTATCAGCGAAGCGTTCACAAACCTCCCACTCCAGATCCAGGCCGGGATGCCTGGCGAGTCTGTTAACGAGGGTCATTGTTTCACTTCTGAAGGGATCGCTTTTTCTCTCGCAAAGCCGGATCACCATTCTGTTGTCAGCCCTCAGTGCTTTTGTTACGGCCTCCAGCAATGTGGTTTTGCCAGTACCCTTGGGGCCATCCATGGAAACAAACAACGGACGGCCAGCCGCCTGGCTCAACACGGCTTGTCGATCCGGCTGCGCATGGTTTCGGCGATCACCCTGGCCAGTGCAGATTGATCGAATGGCTTGGGTAAGCGCGTCAATGTGGTCTTGAGGTCCAGGGAGATTTCCGCAAAGCCTGAGGAAAGAATGATGGGAAGGTTGGGATACAACGACTCGATGTTGCCGGCAAGCTCGATCCCGGTCATGTCCGGCATTGCCATGTCTGTCACGACCAGGTCAAAGCACGCGCCTTGCGCCAGGAACGCCAACGCAGCATGCCCGTCTCCTGCCGACACAACATGATGGCCCAGGTCTTCAAGCATCGCCCCGGTGCTGATCAGCACCAGCGGGTCGTCATCTACCAGCAGAATCTCGAGGCATTGCTGATGGGCTGCATCGGGTGTATCTGCAGTTGATGCCAGCGCCGCAGACTGTGTGGTGTCGGTCACCGCCACCGGTAACCAGAGCTCTGCGGTTGTGCCCTCTCCTACCCGGCTCTTCAGCACAAAGTGGCCCTGTGACTGTGCCGCCAGGCCATGCACCATCGAAAGCCCAAGCCCGGTGCCTTTTCCCGCTCCCTTGGTGGTGAAGAACGGCTCCATGGCCCGTTGCAAGGTCGCGTCATTCATCCCGGGGCCGGTGTCGATGACAGAGATGCAAATCAGCCTTTGCGAGTCATTCGTCCCGCCGGGAAACGCATCCTCCCGCGCTGAAATCAGGATCCTGCCCCGACCTTCCATTGCGTCCCGGGCGTTGATCACCAGGTTCATGACGGCCATTTCCAGTTGGCTCATGTCGACCAATACCGGCCGCAGGATCAAGGGGAACTGTGTGTCGACGTTGATGCCTGCGCCCAACATGCGGGACAGCAGGTCTGACATGTTGCGGATCAGATCGCCCACATCCACAGGCTGAGGGTCAAGCTCCTGGCGACGGGCAAAGGCCAGCATGCGCTGAGTCAGCGTTGCGCCCCGCTGGGCGCCCGCGATGGCATTATTCAGTAAGGCGCAGGTTCTCGAGTCCTGCGGGACACGCTTCTTGGCGAGTTCAAGACTCCCCAGAATCACCATCAGGAGGTTGTTGAAGTCATGGGCGATGCCGCCGGTGAGCTGGCCCAGGGACTCCATTTTCTGGGATTGGAATAACGCCTCTCGGGTTTCCTTGATCTCCTGTTGAGCCTGGACGCTTTCGGTAACGTCCCGGGTGATCTTCGCAAACCCCACCAGCTCACCCAGTTCATTCTTGATCGGGTCGATAACCACATGGGCGAGGAATCCCGTGCCGTCCTTGCGCAGGCGCCAGCCCTGCCCTTCGTAACGACCTTCCCTGACCACCGTTTCAAGGGCGCGCTGCGGGACGTTGTGGTCTACGTCCTCACGCTGGAAGAACATGGAGTAATGCCTGCCGATGACTTCTGCCGGCTGATAACCCTTGATGCGCTGGGCGCCGGCGTTCCAGGTGGTGATCACGCCGTTGGGGTCCAGCATATACAGCGCGTAGTCGGTGACGCCTTGCACCAGCAGGCTGAATTGCTGCTCGCTCTGGCGCAGCGCCTGCTCCGCGGCCTTACGCTCGGTCAGGTCCCGTGTGACCTTGGCGAAGCCAATCAACGTGCCGTCGTCGGCGCGTATCGGGTCGATGATCACCAGTGCCCAGAGACGAGTCCCATCCTTGCGGATGCGCCAACCTTCGCCCTCGAAGCGCCCTGACTGCTCGGCGCTCTTGAGTGCCCGGCCCGGCAAGTCCGAGGCCAGGTCTTCCGGGGTGTAGAACAGCGAAAAATGCCTGCCCAGCACTTCACTCTGTTCGTACTGCTTGATCTTTCTCGCCCCGGAGTTCCAACTGCGAATCAAGCCGTTCGTATCAAGCATATAGATGGCATAGTCGACCACTGCGTCGACGAGCAGTCGATACCGGTCGTCCTGATTGAAAGGCCCTTGTGCAGGATGGGATGGCATCAGGAAAGTCTCGGGACAAATGAGTGGCTTGAGCCCTCAGTATGTCTAAAAAAATCCCCGGCCCACCAATTTATTCATCTGGACAGTTGTTTTGAGTCAACCGCCGCCGTTGCGCGCAAACCGTGGAATCTTCAATCCCAGGCTTTCCCGCAAGGTCGTACCTTCATAAGCCGTGCGATACACGCCGCGCTCCTGCAACAACGGGATGACCTCGTGCGTGAAGCGCTTGAACTGCTCCGGATGGCCGATGTAGATATTGAAACCATCCACCGCGCGGGCTTCAAGCCAGTCAGCCATTTTCCGAGCGACGGTATCCGCCGATCCGACAAACGCTCCCGGGCGCAGTTGCCGCCCAAACTCCACCGCCTGGCGCAATGTAAAACCTTTCTCCCGTGCCTGATCGGCAATGCGTTTGGCCGCGGTAAAAAAGCTGCTGCGTGCCGCCTCCAGGCTCTCCTGCGGGAACGGCGCATCAAGGTCGTACTGGCTGAAATCATGCCAGCCGAAATTGCGTCCGAACTCCTTCAGCGCCAGCTCGAAACTGTGGTCGGCCTGATGGTAGTGCCGCTCGATTTCACGCGCCTGTTCATCGGTATCGCCTACATAAATCTCGGCGCCGGGCATCACCAGCAATTGCTTCGGGTCACGGCCATGTTGCAGCGCCCTGCCCTTGATATCCCGATAAAAAGCCTGGCCCTGCTCGATGCTGGCCGCATGGGTAAAGATCACATCGGCCGTGGCCGCACCGAGGTCGCGGCCTTGTTCCGAATCGCCAGCCTGGAAGATCACCGGTTGGCCCTGGGGTGAGCGCTGGATATTCAGCGGCCCGACCACGGAAAAGTGCTCGCCCTTGTGATTCAGGCTGTGGAGTTTGGCGGGGTCGAGAAACCGGCCGGTGGCGCGGTCACGCACGAAGGCATCTTCCTCATAGGAGTTCCACAGGCCCTGCACGACCTGGACGTGTTCGGCCGCCCGGCCATAGCGGGTGTCGTAGTCATAATGTTCGTCGCGGCTGTAGTTGCCGGCGGTACCGGCGTCGCCGCTGGTGACCACGTTCCAGCCGGCGCGGCCTTTGCTGATCAGGTCGAGTGAGGCCAGGCGCCGCGCGACGTTATAGGGCGAGTTGTAAGAGGTCGTCAGCGTACCGACCAGGCCCAGGTGCCGGGTGCTTACGGCAAGTGCCGATAACAGCGTCAGCGGCTCCAGCCGGTTCAGGTAGTGGGATGGCGAACCCGGTGTGATGAATTGGCTGTCGACGATGAACATCAAGTCGAACAATGCCGCCTCGGCCTGGCGTGCAATGTCGATGTACCAGTCGACGTTGACGCTGGCATCGGCCGGCAATTGCGGGTCGAGCCATAGATTGTGGCGGCCGGGCCCGCCGCAGCCCATGGTCAGGGCACCGAGTTTGAGCTGTCTTTTAGTCATGTCCAAGGTATTCCTGGAAACGTTCAGGGCTGGGTTCTGGCGACGGCTGGTTGCAAGGACGCCGCGAAGGAGTCGTCGAACAGCTTGGCTGCCGGGTAAGACTTGACCAGTCCCTGGCTTGCGAAAAAGTCCACGGTCTTTTGTGCTTCTACAGGCGACTGGGCTGTCACCGGTTCGACCGTCGTGCGTGCCCGGGCAAACCAGGCGCGGGCAATGTCGGCATCTGCGCGGGTGCGTTTGGCCCAGGCATCTGCATACGCGTCGGCGTTGGCTGGGCTTTGGCGTGTCCAGTCACGGGCTTTCTTCAGGCGTTGGAGAAAATCGCTGATTTGCGCACGCTTGTTATCGACGGCCCTGGTGCTGGCGGCGACGAAACTCTGGGCCGGGATCAGCCCGTCTGCGGTCGCCAATACCCGTGCGCCCTGGCGTTCCTGTTGGGTGACGTAGGGTTCCCAGGTGGCGATGACGTCGACCGAACCGCCTTCCAGTGCGTGGGAAGCATCCAGTGCACTGAGGTAGCGCAACTCCAGGGCGTCTTTCGGCACGCCGGCCTTATCCAGTGCGGTCAGCAGCAGTTGCTGGCTCCAGGAGCCTTTCCAGATGGCGGCGCGCTTGCCTTTGAGGTCCGCAAGGCTGTGGATCGAGGAATCCTTTTTCACCAGGATGGCCACGCCCTCGAGGTTTTGCCGGCTGATGGCAATCACCTTGATCGGTGCGCCGAGTGCACCGAGGAACAGCACGGGCGCATCGCCGAGCAGGCCGATGTCGAGGCTGTTGGTATTGAGGGCTTCCGCCACGGGAGACCCGGCGGTGAATTGCTTCCATTCAAGGGTATAGGGCAGATCATCCAGCACCCCCGCCGCTTCCATCACGGCCTGGGCGTTGTAGCTTTGGTCTCCGACCACCAGCGTTTGCGCGTTCGCGGTCAGGCACAGCAGCGTGGCGGCCAACCCGGCCGCCAGTTTTGTCAGGTAACGCACGTTCGTCTCCAGATGCCTTCTCAAGCATTGAAAGTCGATCCGCGCGTGCGGTCTCGGCAGTGTTCGTAGGGAGGGCTACGATGAGGGGCTGACGGCCGCATGTAAAATACTTATAACGCATAACCTAATTCGATATTAATGCGTTAAATGCATTTTTGTGGGTGATCGGCGCGCACGGACATTGCGTACCCGCCTGCACCACCTACACTGATTTGAATTCGGCGACTCTCGCGCCATTTTTTCAGCCGTATGGCCCGATGCCCGCGCACTCATTGCTCAACAAATAAAGCAGTTAACCAACTGATTAATCAGAGTAAATATGAAAGAGCAGCCTCGGCAGCTTGCATCGGCACGGCAACCAGTGGCGCACAGCCGCGCCATTTTTCGACCACCCCACCTTCTGGCTCCGTTGAGCCTGCTGTGCATCGCCCTCACCGGCTGCACCGTCGGGCCCGATTTCGCGCGCCCTGAGGTGCCGGCTAACGCCGATTATTCACGAGAAAAACTCACCTCCACCGCCAAGGCCGATATCGACACCGGCGGTGCGGCGCAGCGGCTGATCGCCGGGATGGATATTCCCGGGCAATGGTGGACGCTGTTCCGCTCACCGGAACTGAACGCGCTGGTGGAGGAAGCCTTGCGCGCCAACCCGGATGTCACCGCCGCGCAGGCGGCATTGCGCCAGGCCAACGAGCTGGTCTATGCCGACCAGGCGTCGCTGTTTCCCTCGGTGAGCGGCAACGTGCAGAAGGCCCGCGAGAAAGTATCGGGCGTCACCTCGGGCCTGCCGGAGTCGCCGATTCTCACGGTGAGCTCGGCGTCGCTGAGCGTGTCCTATGCCCCGGATGTATTCGGCGGCACGCGCCGGCAAATTGAATCCACCTCGGCCCAGGCCGAGTACGAGCGCTTCCAGTTGGAGGCGACCTACCTCACCTTGACCTCCAATGTGGTGAACACCGCAGTCAGCCTGGCCTCTATACGCGACCAGATCGCCGCCACCGAAACCATCATTCGGCTACAGAGTGATCAGCTCGACGTCCTGCAGGCGCAGCGCCGGCTGGGTGCTATCGGCGACTCCGACGTGCTCACACAGCAGACCGCGCTGGCGCAAACCCGTGCCACCTTGCCGCCCCTGCAAAAGCAGTTCGCCCAGACCCGCAACCAGTTGATGGCCTACCTCGGCCGGTTTCCCAACCAGGACCGGGACGAGCGCTTCAACCTCGCCTCCCTGCACCTGCCCGAAGAACTGCCGCTCAGCCTGCCTTCGGCCATCGTTGGCCAGCGGCCCGATGTGCGTTCCGCGCAGGCGCAACTGCATCAGGCCAGTGCCAATATCGGCGTGGCCGTCGCCAATCAGTTGCCCCAGTTCAGCATTACCGGGTCGGTGGGCTCCACGGTGGCCAGCGGGACCAAATTGTTTTCGGCGGGCAGTGGGGTCTGGAGCCTTGCCGGGTCGATCACCCAACCGATCTTCGATGCCGGCGCACTCGAACATCGCAAACGCGCTGCCGTGGCCGCCTATGACGAGTCGGCAGCCCGCTACCGTGGCACGGTGATCGGCGCGTTCCAGGACGTGGCCAACGCACTGCGGGCGCTGGAGGCGGATGCCGATGCGCTCAACCAGCAGGTGGTGGCCGAGCGCTCTGCCCAAGCCAACCTGGACCTGGTGCAGGCGCAGTTCAAACTCGGTGCCGTGGCGTACATCAACCTGCTCACGGCCCAGCAAACCTACCAGAACACCGTGCTGGCCCGGGTCAGGGCGCAGGCCTCCCGCTACAGCGACACCACCGCGCTCTTCCAGGCATTGGGTGGCGGATGGTGGAACCGTGCCGATGTGGACCCTGCCACCAAGGGCCGGCCTGATCGGTTCGGCCTGCCGTCGTGGAACGAGATCATGCCGGCCAGGAACGAGGCAGCGCCTGCCGATTCGGCACGGTTCAACTGAACTGAACTCTTGAAACAGCGAGAACATCCATGGCTGACGTCATAACCGCCTCTCCCCTGCCCACCGAGCCCGGCGCACCGCGCAAGCGCCGACTGTGGCGGCCGATGATCATCATGATCGTGGTGGTGCTGGTGATTGTGGCGATCATTGCCGGGGTGAAGTTCGTGCAGATTTCGGCGCTGATCGCCCAGTCGAAAATGCCCCTGCCCGCCTCCGTGGTCACGGCCATGAAGGTGCCGTTCAGCGACTGGCAACCGAATGTCAGCGCCGTGGGCTCAATGAAAGCGGTCAGGGGGGTGGATGTGACCACTGAAGTGGGCGGCATCGTGCGCACCATCGGCTTCACGCCCGGGCAAGAAGTGGCGGCCCAGGCGCTGCTCGTCCAGCTGAATGCCGACTCGGACATCGCGCAACTGCATTCCCTTGAGGCCACGGCTGACCTGGCGGTGATCGTCCTCAAGCGTGACAAGGCGCAACTGGCGGTTAACGCCATCTCCCAGGCACAAGTGGACACTGACACCGCCGACCTCAAAGCCAAGCTCGCCGCCGCCGAACAACAGCGCGCGCTGGTGGCGAAAAAAACCATCCGCGCACCCTTTGCCGGGCGCATCGGCATCACCAGCGTCAACCCTGGCCAATACCTCAACCCCGGCGACAAGATCGCCACGCTGCAAACCTTCGATCCGATCTACATCGACTTCACGGTGCCCCAGACTCAAATGGAGGCCATCGCCATCGGCCAAGGGGTTTCGGTAACGGCCGACGGCCTGTCGAATCAAACCTTCACCGGCAAGATCAGCACCATCGACACCCAGTTCGACGCCACCACGCGCAATGTCACCGTGGAAGCCACCGTCGACAACCCCAAACAGAACCTGGTGCCCGGGATGTTTGCCCGCGCCGTGGTCAACTCCGGTGCGACGCAGCGCTACCTCACCGTTCCGCAGACATCGGTGACCTACAACCCTTACGGCACCACGGTATTCATTGCCACATCGAGCAAGAACGACAAGGGTGAGGAAGTCCTCACCGCGCAACAGACCTTTATCAAGACCGGACCGACCCGGGGCGATCAGGTGGCGATCCTGTCGGGCGTGAAGGAAGGCGACCTGCTGATCACCAGCGGCCAGATGAAGCTCAAGAATGGCTCGCCGGTGAAGGTCGATAACAGCGCCGCGCCGCTGAACGATCCTGCGCCGACTCCCCAAGAACACTAAAGGTGTCCCATGAAGCTTACCGATACCTTTATCCAGCGGCCGGTCTGGGCGATTGTCGTCTCGCTGTTCATCCTGATCCTGGGGCTGCGCTCGATCTTCGAATTGCCGGTGAACCAATGGCCACGCACCGAAAATACCGTGGTCACCATCACCACCGCCTACTACGGCGCGGACGCCTCCACCGTTGCCGGCTTTATCACCCAGCCGCTTGAGTCGGCCATCGCCCAGGCCCAGGGCATCGACTACCTGTCATCAACGAGCATCACCGGTGTCTCGACGATTACCGCCACGCTGCGGCTGAATTACGACGCGAGCAAGGCCCTCACCGAGATCAACACCCAGGTCAACTCGGTCAAGAACCAACTGCCGGCGCAGTCCCAGGAACCGGTGCTGACGGTGGCGGTCGGGCAGACCACAGACGCCATGTACCTGGGTTTCTACAGCGACACCCTGCCCACCAACAACATCACCGATTACCTGGTGCGGGTGGTCAAGCCCAAGCTGGACTCGATCCAGGGGGTGCAAACCGCAGAAATCCTCGGCGGGCGCCAGTTCGCCCTGCGCGCCTGGATGGACCCGAACAAACTGGCGGCGCATAACGTGACCGCCCAGGACGTGTCCACTGCCCTGGCCAACAACAACTACCTGTCTGCGGTCGGTTCCACCCGCGGGCAAACGGTGACAGTCGACCTGACGGCCGGGACCGACTTGCACACGGTGGATGAATTCAAGCGGCTGGTGGTCAAGCAGAAAGGCGATGCCCTGGTGTACCTGGAGGACGTGGCCACCGTTACCCTCGGCGCCGAAAGCTACGACAGCAGCGTGGCGTTTTCCGGCAAGCGCTCGGTGTTCATCGGCATCAAGACGGCGCCGACTGCCAATATCCTGACGGTGGCCGACAGCGTGCGCGAGGCCTTCCCCGAGCTGCAATCCCAGTTGCCCACCGGGGTACGCGGCGAGATCGTGTATGACTCCACGGAGTTCATCAACACCTCGATCTATGAGGTGGTGAAGACCCTGGTCGAGGCAATGATCATTGTATCGGTGGTGATCTACCTGTTCCTCGGCTCGTTCCGCGCGGTGATCGTGCCGCTGGTGGCGATCCCGCTGTCGCTGGTCGGGACCTTCTTCATCATGTACCTGCTGGGGTACTCGATTAACCTGCTGACCCTGCTCGCCCTGGTATTGGCGATCGGCCTGGTGGTGGATGACGCGATTATCGTGGTGGAAAACGTCGACCGGCATATCAAGGAGGAAGGCAAAGGCGTGCTGGAAGCTGCGCTGGTTGCCGCCCGGGAACTGGGTGGGCCGATCATCGCGATGACCGTGGTGCTGATCGCCGCCTACGTGCCCATCGGGCTGCGCAGCGGCCTTACCGGTGCGCTGTTCAAGGAGTTCTGCTTCTCACTGGCGGGTGCCGTGACTGTGTCGGCCGTGGTGGCGTTGACGCTTTCGCCGATGATGACGTCCCGGCTGTTCAAGTCCGGGCAGGAAGAAGGCCGGTTTGCCCGCAAGCTCGATCAGTACTTCGACTGGTTGCGGGGCCGTTACCACCGCGTACTCTCGGGCGGCCTGAACGTATGGCCAGTGCTGGTGACGTTTGGTTTTGTGCTGTTCCTGTTGGTGGCCGCCAGCGGCATGACCGCCAAAAGCGAACTGTCGCCCACCGAGGACCAGGGGCTGGTGTTCATGCAGATCAAGGGCCCGCCCACCGCCTCGCCGCAGCAGATGGAGCGCATCGCCGACCAGGCCTTCCAGATCGCCAACAAAGAGCCGGAATACGCGCAGATGTTCCAGCTGACCGGGTTGCCTATCCTCAACCAGGGCCTGGGCGGTGTGCTGCTGAAAAACTGGGGCGACCGCTCGCGCTCCCAGGCCCAACTGATATTGGAACTCCAGCAGAAATGGAACCAGGTGCCGGGCGCCACCATTGCGGCCTTCCCGCTGCCATCGCTGCCGGGCGCCCAGGGCTTGCCGGTGCAGTTCGTGATCACCACCACCGACTCGGTGGAAAACCTCAACGAAGTCGCTCAGGCCGTGGTGGCCGAGGCGCAGAAACAACAGCTGTTCTATTTCTCCGACATGGACCTGAAACTCGACAAGCCACAAGCCAAGCTGGTGGTGGACCGGGAAAAAATCGCCGCACTGGGCATGACCCAGGCCGACGTCGGTGCGGCGCTGTCCGCGGCACTGGGCGGCAACTACGTGAACTACTTCTCCACTGCCGGGCGCTCGTACAAAGTCATTCCCCAGGTGTTGCAGGTTGATCGCCTCAACCCGGACCAGATTCTCGATTACTACATTCGCACGCCGTCCGGCAGCATGATCCAGGCGCGGACCGTGGCGCATATCGAAACCTCGACCCAGCCGGAATCCATCAACCACTTCCAGCAACTCAACTCGGCGACCCTGTCGGGCGTCAGCGGCGTGGCCCAGGGCGAACTGCTGGCGAAATTGAACACCATTCTGACCAATATTGCGCCGTCGGGTTACACCTCGGACTTCTCCGGCGAATCACGCCAGTTCATGCAGGAATCCGGCGGGTTCTTCGGCCTGCTGATGTTTTCGATCCTGATCGTGTACCTGGCCCTGGCGTTTCAGTTCGAGAGTTTCCGCGACCCGGTGGTGATCCTGTTCTCGGTGCCCCCTGCACTCTTCGGCGCGCTGGCGTTTATCACCATGGGGTTTGCCTCGATCAACGTGTACACCCAGGTGGGCCTGGTGACGTTGCTGGGGTTGATCACCAAGCACGGGATCCTGATCGTGCAGTTTGCCAACGAGTTGCAGCGCGCCGGTCACAGCAAGCGTGAGGCCATAGAAGAAGCGGCCGGCGTGCGTTTGCGGCCGATCCTGATGACCACCGCCGCCATGGTGCTGGGCGTGGTGCCGCTGGTGTGGGCCTCCGGTGCCGGGGCTGCGGGACGGCATGACATGGGCCTGGTGATCTTCGCCGGGTTGTCGATCGGTACCGTGCTGACGCTGTTCATGGTGCCGGCGATGTATATGTTCATTGGCTCCACG
Organism: Pseudomonas sp. Ag1; assembly: GCF_000278565.1. Classification (NCBI taxonomy): domain Bacteria; kingdom Pseudomonadati; phylum Pseudomonadota; class Gammaproteobacteria; order Pseudomonadales; family Pseudomonadaceae; genus Pseudomonas; species Pseudomonas sp. Ag1. The sequence goes on along the minus strand of NZ_AKVH01000088.1, from coordinate 20,846 downwards.
CACCATCAGGAGGCGGAACAGCCGGTCCCCGTGTAGGAGCGAGCTGGCTCGCTCCTGCAGTGGATCAGTGGGTCAGATCACTACCCGCAGCGCCAAGCCTTCATACGCATCCAAGGTGATGGTGAAATCACCCTCGGGTGTCAGGTCGCCCTCCACCCGCTCATTGATGATGTCCACCACCGGCCCGGGCGCAATATCGGGCAGGTGCAGGGTTTCAGTAATCGGCGTCGAGCCGAAGTTCAGCGCCGTGATCTGGGTACCTTTGCCCGCCGGCAGCTCGTGCACCATGATCAACAGCCCCGGGTGCTGCACATCCGGCACCAGGATCTGGCGGCTGGCGGCGATGTCGTAGGCTCGGCGCACCGCGAGGATTCTTTGCAGTTGCGAGGCAAATGAATCCGGGTCGGCCAACTGGCTGATCAGGCTGCCATACAAGGTTTTCGGGCGCGGCATCTGCCCGGCGGATTGCTCCGCATCCGGATTCAGGTCCACCAGGTCATAGGCGCCGCGATGGATCCAGCGTGTGTCGCCATCCAGCATCAAGTGGGCCACCTCCTGCGCCGGCAACGGCAATGCGCCCACCAGGTCCCAGCCGGACAGTGCAAACACCCCCGGTTGCATCGCGTTGTACATCACCAGCAGCAGGTGAATCTGGCGGATCTGCTGGATATCCGCCGGGGTAATCGCCTCAAGGTCGCGAATGCCCAGCGCCGCCGTAATGATGCTGGCGGTGGTGCAGGACACGCCGTTGGTCACGAACTTCAGGTTATACGGCGCGTGTTCGCCAGCCAGGCGTTCGTACATCTGCTCACGGATATGCTCGCGCAGGATGCCGCCGGGAAAGGTCTGCCCCTGATAGAGGTAGGTGTCATGGGCGTGCAACGTCCAGAAGTGCACCAGTTCCAGGGTCAGCTCGTCATGGTTCTGCAAGGCGTGGATCAGCGAGCCGGGGTCGATGCCCAGGGTGTGCATCTCCCGCAGCATCAGGCGCAGGAATTCGGTGTCGCCCATCAATAACGCGTGCTGGTAAGCCGGGCGCGTGATGAAGTCGTAGGACAGGTCTGCGCCGCCGTGGGACATGGCGGCGATGTCGTCCACCGTCAGGTTCAGTTCCTGGAAGCTGAAACCGCCCGCCTTGCGAATTGCGCCGCCCAGGATCTGGTTGCCGGTGATGGACAGCGGATGGCTTTCAGACCAGGCGTTACCTTCCAGTTTTCGTTCCACGCCAAGGAAACCGTTGGCGTCAAGGCGCAGGATCTTCGCCCCCATCACGTCGATGGCGTGCAGGGCGTCGCCGATGATCATCTGCTGCGCGGCGAAGGTCGGGTCCAGCCAGTTCAGCGACGGCTGCCCTTCCTTGAAGTAATGCAGGTACACCCAGCGGCGGGGCTTGCCGTCCACGCCGATGACCACATCGGTCGCGCTCCAGTCGGTTTCCTTGACCCCGGGTTCGAAGAAGATCACCCGTTGCAACTGGCCGACGATGTAGTGCTTGTCCCTGAGCACGTCGACCTGCTGCGGGCTGAGGTTCTGCGCATCGCGGCCCTCGCTGATGTCGGGCAGCAGCGGCCAGTCTTCTTCGCGGATCTCCACCATGTGGTAGAGCCCGGGATAGTCTTCGTAGGCCATCTCGGCCAGGCGGAAGTCCGCGCCCTTGCCGGTGTGGGACGGGATCACATCGTCGATGATCACTGCGTTGTGCGCGGCGGCCATGCGAGCCAGCGCCTGAAGCTGGGCTTCGGTGCCCAGTTGCGGGTCGATGTCGAAGCTGATGCGGTCAAAATTGCCGTCAATGGTGGGGGTGTGCTCGGTGCCGGAAAGACCGCCCGAGCGTTTCAATGGACCGTTGTGAATGCCCTGGATGCCGATTTTTGACAGCGCGTGCCACAAGGTTTCATCGCCCAGGGCCTCCAGTACGCTGCCGTTCTCGCGGGTGACGATGGACGCCGGATAGGCCGTGAACCACACCGATGCCAGGGCTGAAGCATCACGGGGCCGTGTATGGGCATATGGCTGTTGCCACAACCGGCCTTGCCCCGAATAAAGCCTGGCGCGCTGCTTGGCGGCATGCAGCATCGATTGTTCCACCAGCCAGGCCACATGTTTCTTATCGGCGTCCGTCATAAATCAATCACCTGCACCCATGAAGTAGTCGGTTGCGGTGGCTGCATATGAACCACCGTTCGTTACTGTATGAGGCCCCGGGCGGCGATTCGTTGCATCCGGGATGGCGACCCTTCCCCGGCCTAGACCCAGCCGCCGTCCACAATGAAGTTCTGTGCGGTACACATCGCCGATACATCAGAGGCCAGGAACAGCGCCATATTGGCGATATGTTCCGGCTCCACACTGCCCGGCAGGCACTGGCTGCGGGCGATCAATTCCCGGGCCGCGTCATCCACCCACATCGCCAGTTGTTTCTCGGTCATCACCCAGCCCGGCACCAGCGTATTGACCCTGATACGGCTGGGCCCAAGCTCCCGCGCCAGGGCCCGGGTCATGCCGTGGGCGGCGGCTTTGCTGGCGGCGTATACCGGGTAGCCGCTGGAAGCCATCATCCAGCCGATGGAACCCAGGTTGATGATCGACCCGCCGCCTGCGGCCTTCATCATCGGCACCACGGCCCGGGCCGCGAAAAACCCGTGCTTCAGGTTGACCGAAATCAGTTGGTCGAACCGCTCCGAGTCGATTTCATCCAGGGTGTGCCGAACGTCGTTGGCGGCATTGTTCACCAGCACGTCGATCGGTCCAAGGCTCTGCGCCAGGCACGCTATCGCGGCCTTGTACGCGATCTCGTCGGTGATATCGCAATGGGCGAATTCGACGGCATGGCCCTCGGCCGACAATATCGCCGCCAATCGGTCGCCCTGCCCTTGCGCCCGGTCCACGAAGGCTACCTTGGCCCCCTGGCGTGCGAAGGCACGCACCATGGCCTCGCCTATCCCGGAAGCACCGCCGGAGATCAGCACGGTTTTATCCCGCAGGTCCGGGTACATCGCCTGCGCGCCGGGCTGTTTTTCAGTGTTCATGGGGCAGTCACTCCGCTGTATTTAGTCTTATTTTATATTGCATGTTTTGCGATATTGGCTATAAATCAGCCCTGCAGCCGAATAAATAGTAGAACTATTTAATTAACAACAATAAAGGTAGCTCAGTCATGCGGCAATCCCGATTCCTGCTTACCGGCCTTGGCCTCTCCCTGGCGGTGGCCAGCCTGGGCGCTCAGGCGGCTGGCTTGTCCAGCGAACACAAACCCTTCGGCAAAACCAATGACGGCACCGCCGTCGAGCAGTATGTATTGCGTAACAGTCATGGCGTACAAGCCACGGTCATCACCTATGGCGCGGTCTTGCAGTCGCTGAAAGTACCCGACAAACACGGCCAGTTCGCCGACGTGGTGCTGGGCTTCGATGACGTCCAGGGCTACCAGGCCGGTACTGCGTTCTTCGGCGCGACCATCGGCCGTTTTGGCAACCGCCTGGACAAGGGCAGCTTTGAACTGGACGGCAAACGCTATCAAGTGCCCCTCAACGACGGGCCGAACTCGCTGCACGGCGGCCCGCAAGGTTTCGACAAGCATGTGTGGAAAGCCCAGCCGGTCAAGCAGGACGATTCGGTGGGCGTGACCCTGAGCTACCTGTCCAAGGACGGCGAGATGGGTTTCCCCGGCAACCTGAAAGTCGATGTCACCTATAGCCTCAACGACAAGAACGAACTGCACATCGACTACAAGGCCACCACCGACAAACCCACGGTGCTCAACCTCACCAACCACAGTTACTTCAACCTCGCCGGCGCCGGCAGCGGTGATGTGCTCAAGCAAGTCGCCACCCTGCATGCCAGCCATTACACCCCGGTCAACAGCACCCTGATTCCCATCGGCGAACTGGCCCCGGTCGCCGGTACGCCGATGGACTTTCTCAAGCCCACTGCCATCGGCCAGCACATCAAGGACGATCATCCCCAGCTGAAATTCGCCGAACCTAAACAAGGTGGCTTTGACTTCAACTGGGTGCTGGATGCCAAGGGTGATATCGGCAAACTGGCCGCCGACGTTCGTGACCCGCAGTCCGGTCGCCGCTTGCAGCTGTATACCAGCGAGCCTGGCGTGCAGTTCTATACCGGCAACTTCCTCGACGGGACGATCAAGGGCAAGGGTGGCAAGCCTTACGCCCACTGGAGTGCGTTCACCCTGGAAACCCAGCATTTTCCCGACGGCCCCAACCAGCCGAGCTTCCCCTCTACCCGTCTCGATCCTGGCCAGACCTACACGCAGAATACCGTGCTGAAATTCTCTGCTGACTAAACCTGTGGGAGCTGTCGAGCTTTGGCGAGGCTGCGATGACGTCGGCACTATCAATATCCAAGGTGCCTGACCCACCGCTATCGCAGCCTCGCTGAAGCTCGACAGCTCCCACAGTACCGGCGTTAGCAGGGCTGCCGGGAAACGTCAGCGGCCATCAGTTCCACAAACCGATCTTTTCCAGCTCCTGCTTGAAGTTCTCGCGGGTGATCAGCGTCACCTCATCCATGGCCGTGTACTTCGGCGGCTCCTTACCCGTAGTGACCCACTCGAACATCATGCTCGCGGTGTTGTAGCCCTCGATGTGCGGGCTGGGCAGCATCGAGCCGAAGAAGCCGCTGTTGGCTTTCTTCAATTCGCCAATGGCATCGGTGCCGTTGATGCCGATGCCGATGACATTCGCCGCCGCAAACCCGGCGCTTTCGGTGGCGCGCACGCCGCCAAGCACGGTGTTGTCATTCATGCCGCCGATGATCAGGTTTTTCGCGCCGCCGGGCAGCTTGACCAGCGCCGAGTTGGTGGCGTCCATGCTGCCGGGGACGTCGAGGGTCTTGAGGGCTGCGTACAGGATGTGATCATCCGGAATGCCCGCGGCCTTCAGGGATTTGACCGAGCCATCAGTGCGCTTTTTACCGGTATCGAGTTCGTTGTAGGTGTTGATCACCGCATAGGTGTCCTTCCAATCCCAGCCACGTTTTTTCGCTTCAGTGGCCATGGCACTGCCCTGCTTCTCGCCCACTTCAAACGCGGCCATGCCCAGGTAAGGCACGTCTTCCATGAAGTTGCCCTTGGCGTCCACAAAACGGTCATCCACGGCGATCACTTTCAAGCCGTTGGCTTTGGCCTTGGCCATGATCGCCGGGCCGAGGGACACGTCCGGCGGGCAAATCACAAAACCCTTGGCACCGTTGGCCGCCAGGCTGTCGATGGCCGAGAGGGTTTTCTCGCCGTCGGGCACGGCGATCTTGATCACCTCGAAGCCCTTGTCCTTGCCGGCCTTTTCGGCGAAGGCCCATTCGGTCTGGAACCAGGGCTCTTCCGCCTGCTTGACCAGAAAGCCGATCTTCACCGGCTCGGCCGCCAGCAACAGGCTGCTCAGGCCGACGGCGGACACCGCCACAGCGGCGCAGCACAGGGAACGGATACCACGACGACGATTCATAGGGTGACTCCTTGTTGTTGTTTTTGAGTGCGTTAAACAGCCTGTTGGTTATCCTGCAAAGCGGTGGCAGATTTTCCCCGGCACATCGACCTCAATGGCCAGCACCGCACCGTCCAGCGGGTGATCCAGCGGGCTGGCGGCACTGGTGATGTACAAGGTCTTGAGGTCGGGGCCTGCGAACACGCAACTGGTGGGACGGCTGACCGGCAATTCGATGACCCGGTCAACTTCACCGTCCGGCGTCAGCCGCAGCAGGCAGCTGCCGTCCCAGCGGGCGTTCCAGATATAGCCTTCGGCGTCCATGGCGGAGCCGTCCGGGCCACCCCGGGAGTGAGGCCCGAACCAGACTTGCGCAGGTGCGAGCTGGCCCTGTTCAGTCATCGGGTATCGATAGAGCGTGCCGTCCAGGCTGTCGCCGAAATGCACGTGGGTGGCGGTGTCGTTCCACAGCAAGGTGTTGGGAATCCCCAGGCCTTGCAGCAACGGCGTGACCTGCCCGTCGGTATCGACCCGGAACAGGCCGCCGGAACGTCGCAGCACCGGCAAGTCTTCACCGTGCTCGCCGATGTTGTTCTGCATGGTGCCCAGCCACAGCCGGCCCTGGGCGTCGCAGCGGGCTTCGTTGGCACGGTTGCCCGGTTGCGGATCGGCGACGCAAAGCAAGGTCAGGCGTGGATCGCTCGGCGTCGAATCGAGGTCGAGGCGATACACGCCGCTGCTCAGGGTCACCAGTGCATCGCCGCTGGCGCACGGAATAAACGCCGAGACCGGCTCAGGCAATTGCCAGGTGTGCAATTGCCCGCCCTGCAGGCGCAAGGCCTGCTGGCCGATGATGTCCACCCAATACAAGGCCTGGCCCGGTACATCCCAGAACGGCCCTTCGCCCAGCCGAGCCCGGTGCGGTGTGACTGCGGTCCACGACATGAAACCTCCTGCTTTCTTGTTGTTTTCAGGTGGTACCGGTTACAGCGCGTCGCGCGACGGCTGCCCATCTACCAGACGCTGAATGCGCAACGGGTTGGCATTCTTCAGCGCGTCGGGGAGCAGGCTATCAGGGTAATTCTGAAAGCACACAGGTCGCAGGAAACGCTCGATCGCCAGGGTGCCCACGGAAGTGCCACGGGCATCCGAAGTCGCCGGATACGGCCCGCCATGGACCATCGCGTCACACACCTCGACGCCCGTGGGGTAGCCGTTGAGCAGGATGCGGCCAACCTTTTGCTCCAGCAGCGGCGTCAACTCGCCGAACTGGGTGAAATCCGCCGGCTCGCCGATGATCGTCGCGGTCAATTGGCCGTGCAGGCCGTGCAACGCCGCAGCGAGTTGGGCCTGGTCGGCGACTTCCACGAACACCGTGGTGGGGCCGAACACTTCCTCCTGCAGCACTTCATCGCCGTTGATCAGCAGGCTGGCGTCCGCTTTGAACAGCTGTGGCTGCGCCTGATTGCCGGTTTGCGTCTGGCCCGCCAGGTGCTCGATGCGAGGATGGGCCAGCAGCGTGTGCAGGCCTTTGCCGTAGCTGTTCAAGGTGCCGGCATTGAGCATGGTTTGCGCGGGCTGGCCGCCGATCAGTTGGGCGACCTGTTGGGTGAAGCCTGTGAACGCTGGCGAGGCAATCCCGATCACCAGCCCCGGGTTCGTGCAGAACTGGCCGCACCCCTGCACCACCGAGGCGACCAGGTCGCGGGCGATGGTGTCTGCCCGGGTTTGCAGGGCCTGGGGCAAGACGATCACCGGGTTGATGCTGGACATCTCGGCGAACACCGGGATCGGTTGCGGGCGTGCCGCCGCCATATCGCACAACGCCCGGCCGCCTTTGAGCGAGCCGGTGAAACCCACGGCCTGGATCGCCGGGTGCTTGACCAGCGCTTCCCCCACACCGCCGCCGAAGATCATGTTGAACACGCCGCCGGGCATACCTGTGCGCTCGGCCGCCCGCATGATCGCATCGGCGACCCGCTCGGCGGTGGCCATGTGGCCGCTGTGGGCCTTGAACACCACCGGGCAACCGGCCGCCAGCGCGGCGGCGGTGTCGCCACCGGCAGTGGAAAAGGCCAGGGGGAAATTGCTCGCCCCAAACACCGCGACCGGTCCCAGGCCGATGCGGTATTGGCGCAGATCCGGGCGCGGCAAGGGCTGACGATCCGGCAGCGCCTGGTCGATCCGCGCGCCGTAGAAATCACCGCGCCGCAGTACCTTGGCGAACAACCGCATCTGGCCGCTGGTACGACCGCGCTCACCCTGGATACGCCCGGCGGGCAATGCCGTTTCGCGGCAGACCAGGGCGACAAAGTCATCGCCCAGGGCGTCCAGTTCATCGGCTATCGCCTCCAGGAACGACGCACGATGCTGCGCGCTCAGGCTGCGATAAGCCGGGTAAGCCTGAGCGGCGGCGTTGGCCGCGGCGTCGACCTCCTGCGCGGTGGCCTGGTAGAAATCAAAGGGCAATGCCTCGCCACTGGTGGCGTCGATGCTCTGCAGGGTGATGCTGCCGGCAGCGCTGCGCTGGCCGCCGATGTAGTTGTGGCCACAAATCCGGGTCATGCCTGTCTCCTTCAAAGGGTGCCTATGCCGCCAGGTGCCACGCCGCTGTTGGCCACGGCAATGCCGTTGATCAATGGCGCGCCGAATTCGGCCTGGCTGATTTCGAACACATCGCCTAGCTGGGTACGAATGCCGTCGGCAAACGACAAGGTGGCGGTGCCGAAGAAATGGATATGCACGTCACCTGGGCGCAGGAACTGGGTGTATTTGAAATGGTGGTATTCAAGGTTTTCGAGGCTGTGGCACATGTTGGCTTCGCCACTGAGGAATTCGTGCTGCCACAACACCTCGCCATTGCGCACGATACGGCTGGTGCCCGCCAGGTGCCGGGGCAGTTCACCCAGGCGCAACTCGGGACCGTAGCTGCAACTGCGCAGCTTGGAGTGGGCCAGGTACAGGTAATTCTTGCGCTCCATCACGTGGTCGGAAAACTCGTTGCCCACCGCGTAGCCCAGGCGATACGGCTTGCCGTCGTGACCAATCACATACAGCCCGGCGATTTCCGGCTCTTCGCCGGCGTCTTCGGCAAACGCCGGCCACGGGAATGGCTGGCCCGGACGCACCACGATGCTGCCGTCGCCCTTGTAGAACCATTCCGGCTGCACACCGGCCTGGCCAGCAGCCGGTTTGCCGCCCTCCACGCCCCATTTGAAGATGCGCATGCTGTCGGTCATCGCGCTTTCGTCACTGGCGTTCTGGTGCATCTTGTCCCGCGCCGACGCACTGCCCAGGTGGGTCAGGCCGGTACCGCTGACCAGCGTGTGGGCCGGGTCCGGGTGATCCAGCGGTGGCAAGATCTTCTGCGCGGCCAGCAGTCTGGCGTAGTCGTGGCTCTCGGCCAGGCCGAGGTGGTCTATGTGCTGTTGCAGGGTGACGCCAGCCTCGATGGCGGCGAGTGCCAGGTCGCGTACCGTGCGGGCGGCCCGCACCTCGCGTACCTGATCGCCGTCGACCACGCCCACTCGGCGTTCGCCGTTGTTCAATTCAAACTGCACTAACCCCATGAGTGTTCTCCTGATTGCCAATTAAGTACGCGTGGCGCCACGGGCGCTGGCGGCGAACTGGTCGGGCGGCAGCACGTGCCTGCGCTCCAGCAACCGATAGACCACCCCGGTCAACACCACCCCGAACAGCATCACGCACGCCAGGAAGTACAAGCCCGACGCAAGGTTGCCGGTGTACTCCTTGAGGGCGCCGATCACGAACGGCCCGATGTAGCCGCCGAGGTTGCCCACCGAGTTGATCAAGGCGATGCCCGCCGCTGCACTCGCGCCGGCAAAGAAACGTCCCGGCAAGGTCCAGAACACCGCCGTGCAAGAGAACAGCGCAAACGCCACCAGGCACAGCGCTGCCAGTTGCCACAGCGGCACTGTCAGCCAGGCGCTGAGGAACAGGCCGATGGCGCCCAACACGTAGAGCACGGCGAGATGACCGTAGCGATCATTCAGGCGATCGGAACTGCGCGGGACGATCAGCAAACCGATGATCCCGAAGATGTAGGGCACTGCCGACACAAACCCGGTGGTCAGGTCGCTGCCGCCAAACTGCTTGATCAAGGTCGGCAGCCACAGGCCCAGCCCATAAATGCTCAAGGTCACCGGCAGGTAGAACAGCGCCAGCAGCAACACGCGTTTGTCCTTCAGCGCATGCAGCGGGTTGCCGTGCCGGGTCTGGCCGTAGGCTTGCAGGTCTTTGGCCAGCTCGCCGGTGAGCCAGGCCTTCTCCGCCTGGTCCATCCATTTCACCTGTTGCGGCCCATCCGGCAGGTAGCGCAGCACCGGCCAGGTCAGCAGGATCGCTGGGGTGCCGATGACGATGAACAACCACTGCCAGCCGTGCAGGCCGAGTATCCCGTCCATGCCGAGCAAGCCGCCCGCCACGGGGCCGGTGATCATCATGGCGATGGGTTGGGACAGGATGAACAGCCCGAGGATCTTACCGCTGTGCCTCACCGGGAACCATTGGGTGATGTAGTAGAGGACACCCGGGAAGAACCCGGCTTCGGCGGCGCCCAGCAGAAAGCGCATCACATAGAAACTGTGGGGGCCCTGGACGAATGCCATGCCGATGGTGATGGCGCCCCAGGTCACCATGATTCGTGCGAACCAGCGCCGCGCGCCGAAACGGTCGAGCATCAGGTTGCTGGGGATTTCCAGCAGGAAGTAGCCAATAAAGAACAGCCCTGCTCCCAATCCATACGCCGCATCGCCGATGCCGACATCCGCGCCCATGTGCAATTTGGCGAAGCCCACGGCCGAGCGATCCACATAGGCAATCAGGTACAGCAAGATCAGGAAGGGAATCAGTTTCAGCGTGATGCGACGTATCAGCCGCTGTTCCTGGCTCATGTGAGCGGTCTCCGATTGTTATTTTTATAGAGCGTTTCGGGTCGCCTCTCGCGGAAAACCGCCAGGGCCAGGCCTCGTTGAATCGGACTATATAGTAATACTATTTAATCAACAACACTTCCAAACACCCGAATTTACGCCTATGTTAAGCCGAGAATGGATCAATATAGTCTTACAATAAGAGAGTCAGCCATGTCCGAGAAAAAGCCCGTCCTGCGCTCCGCCAGCTGGTTTGGTACCGCCGATAAAAACGGCTTCATGTACCGCAGCTGGATGAAAAACCAGGGGATTGCCGATCATCAGTTCCACGGCAAACCGATCATCGGGATCTGCAATACCTGGTCGGAGCTGACGCCCTGCAACGCGCACTTCCGCCAGATTGCCGAGCATGTGAAACGCGGCGTGATCGAAGCCGGTGGCTTTCCGGTGGAATTTCCGGTGTTCTCCAACGGCGAATCGAACCTGCGCCCCACCGCGATGCTCACCCGTAACCTGGCCAGCATGGACGTGGAGGAAGCCATTCGCGGCAACCCCATCGACGGCGTGGTGCTGCTGACCGGCTGTGACAAGACCACCCCGGCGCTGCTGATGGGCGCCGCCAGTTGCGACGTGCCGGCGATCGTCGTCACCGGCGGGCCGATGCTCAACGGCAAGCACAAGGGCCAGGACATCGGCTCGGGCACCGTGGTGTGGCAGCTCAGCGAACAGGTCAAGGCGGGCACCATTACCCTCGACGATTTCCTCGCGGCCGAAGGCGGCATGTCCCGCTCGGCGGGCACCTGCAACACCATGGGCACCGCCTCGACCATGGCCTGCATGGCCGAAGCACTCGGCACTTCCCTGCCCCACAACGCGGCGATTCCCGCGGTGGATGCGCGGCGTTATGTACTGGCGCACATGTCCGGCATGCGTGCGGTGGAGATGGTGCGCGAAGACCTGAAGCTGTCGAAGATCCTGACCAAGGAGGCTTTCGAAAACGCGATTCGCGTCAACGCAGCCATCGGCGGCTCGACCAACGCGGTGATTCACCTGAAAGCCATCGCCGGGCGCATCGGCGTCGAGCTCGACCTGGACGACTGGACCCGCATGGGCCGTGGCATGCCGACCATCGTCGACCTGCAGCCGTCCGGGCGCTTCCTGATGGAGGAGTTCTACTACGCTGGCGGCCTGCCGGCGGTGCTGCGCCGCCTCGGTGAGGCCAACCTGATCCCGCACCCGAATGCCTTGACCGTCAACGGCAAGTCCCTCGGCGAAAACACCCGGGAAGCGCCGATCTACGGCCAGGACGAAGTGATCCGCACCCTCGACAACCCGATCCGCGCCGACGGCGGCATTTGTGTGTTGCGGGGCAACCTCGCGCCACTGGGTGCAGTCCTCAAGCCTTCGGCTGCCAGTGCCGAACTGATGCAGCATCGCGGGCGTGCCGTGGTGTTCGAGAACTTCGACATGTACAAGGCACGGATCAACGACCCGGAACTGGACGTGGATGCCAACTCGATCCTGGTGATGAAAAACTGCGGGCCCAAGGGTTATCCGGGCATGGCGGAAGTCGGCAACATGGGCTTGCCGGCCAAACTGCTGGCCCAGGGCGTGACCGACATGGTGCGGATTTCCGATGCGCGCATGAGCGGCACGGCCTACGGCACCGTGGTGTTGCACGTGGCGCCGGAAGCGGCGGCCGGCGGCCCGTTGGCCACGGTCAAGGAAGGCGACTGGATCGAACTCGATTGCGCCAATGGCCGCCTGCACCTGGACATTCCGGACGCCGAACTGGCGGCCCGCATGGCCGACCTTGCACCGCCCGAGCAACTGATTGTCGGAGGCTACCGGCAGCTGTACATCGACCACGTATTACAGGCAGACCAGGGCTGCGACTTCGACTTCCTGGTGGGCTGCCGTGGCGCCGAAGTGCCGCGTCATTCCCACTAATTGGGACGGGAGCAATGTTATGATGCCGCGTATTTCGCCAGAGTAGCCTCCCTGTTATGGATCAGCAGCCGACCAAGCCGCGCAAGAGCATGCACGCCCAAATCGTCCAGGACTTGGGCATGCACATCGTTTCCGGGCGCTTCAAGCCGGAAGAACGGTTGCCCATGGAGGCCACCTTGTGCGAGGAGTACAAGGTCAGCCGCTCGGTATTGCGTGAGGCGACTCGGGTGCTGAGCGCCAAGGGCCTGGTGATTTCCAAGCCCAAGGTCGGCGCTGTGGTGCGCCCTCGGGTGCAGTGGCACTTGCTGGACCCGGACGTGCTGACCTGGCTGATGCAGTCGACACCCCACAGCGAGTTTTTCAACACCCTGGCCGGTGTACGCCGGATCCTCGAGCCGGAAATCGCCGCGATGGCCGCGACCACCGCCACCGACGCCGACATCGCCACCATCGAAAAAGCCTACCTCGGCATGGAAACCGCCAATACCCACGACGCGCTGTTACAGGCCGACCTGGACTTCCACCGCGCAATTGCCGATGCGACCCGCAACGACTTGCTGGCCTACATGTGCAACATGCTGTCGCTGCCACTTCGCGAGTCCATCAACATCACCAACCGTCGCCCCGACATCCAGGGCCTCAGCCTGCCCCGGCACAAAGCGATCCTCACCGCGATCAAGAACCGTGATGCCCTCGGCGCGCGGCATGCCTCCCTGGTGCAACTGGACGATACCCGGGTGGCGCTGGACACCGTGATGAACGTGCTGACGCCGCTGTAGCGCCAGGCAACCCACCGTCAAGTCGAGGCCGCCCTTGGATTACTTCGCTGCGTTAACCGCCTTTGTCGAAGCCGCCGAGGGCAATAACTTCTCCCGTGCCGCCGACCGGCTTGGCATCAAGGCTTCCACGGTTTCACGCTACGTGAAGGACCTTGAACAGGACCTCGGCATCGCCTTGTTCAACCGCTCTACCCGTACGCTGCACCTGACCGAGGGTGGCCAGACATTCCTGACGCACGCACGCCGGGTGCTGGACGAGCTGGAACAAGCCAAGGCGGCCACCTCCGCGCTGAACGAACAACCACGGGGCGTCCTCAAGCTCAACCTGCCGCCCGCCTTTGCCCGTCACCATATCCTTCCCACCTTGAATGCCTTCCTGGCCCGCTACCCGCAGATCAAGCTGGAACTGGTGCTGGACGACAGCCACGTCAACCTGATTCATGCCGGCGCGGACCTGGCGATCCGCATTGGCACCCTGGCGGATTCCACGTTGAAGGCACGCAAGATCTGCGATGAGCGCTACCGGCTGGTGGCCAGCCCGGCGTTTTGCCGGGAGTATCCGGCGCCGGTCAACCCTGCCGACCTGGCTGCCATGCCGGCGATCCTGGGAGCGGCTGACAGCGCATTTGCCAACGGGCGTGAGGTGTCACCGCTGGTGCATAAAGACAGCATCCGGATCAACGACCTGGACGCACAATTGATCGCCGCACAACAGGGCCTGGGATTTGCCTTGCTGCCCGACTGGCTGGTAGCCAAACCCATTGAAACCGGCGAGTTGCTGGTGTGGTTGCCTGAGTGGGAAATCCGCATCGCAGGCCGTGAATCGGCGGTGTGGTTCGTGTATCCACCCAAGCGCATCGTGTCTTCCAAAGTGCGGTGCTTCATCGACTTTATCGTCGAGCAGATGGGCGAATCACCGCACTGGAAACGTTTCAACTGAAGCGGATATCCAGCGACCGCAGATAGGTTTGCAGCCCCGCATCCTGGATCGGAATCAGGAAGGCTTCCGTGTCGGACTCATTGAAGTGGGCATGCCAGTAACCTGGCGGCGTCACGAACGCCAGGCCCGGCGACCAGTCGACCCGCACCGGGTTGCGGATCTGCCCATCGGCGTCCAGTTCGGTGCCCACCAGCGAATAGCAGCCTTTGGGGCAATCAATGATGAAATCCAGCGCAATCGACTGGTGTCGGTGGGGCTTCTGAATCGACCCCGGCGGCAGGATGCCGTACATCGCCCACAGCACATGGGTCACGGTGCGAGTCTGCGGGAAGTTGCGATTGCCCAGCAGGATGCTGATACGGCTACGGTCCTGGGCGCGGGGATCATCGGCCGCTTCCCGCAGTTTTGCGTTGGCCAGCTCCGCGGGATACAGCGTCGGCACGAAGCGATCGGCACTGCGGATCACGCCCAGGTAACGCAACAGCGGCTCATCGTGGACGTAATACAGGCGCGCATCCTCTGATGCGCTGAACCGCGCTTGCTGCAGACCTGGCAGCGCAATGAAGCAGCCTTTGGTCCAGTCGATGCGGTGCGCGCCCTGAACCACACTGCCCTGCCCGGCGATGACATAAAACACCTGTGAGGTGGCGTTGGGGTGCAGTTCCAGCGTATCGCCGGCGTTCAGGCGAATGAAGTTCGCACACAGCCCCGGACCGGTGGCCGGACCTTCGCAACCCAAGGCATCGCTGAGGTCCAGCGGCACTACCCGAGAGGGCCCACTGTCGTACAGCGAGGCCGGGAAGCTGTGATAGGGAATGCGCGTGATCAGGTTCGCACTGATGGGATTGGCGGCCTTGCTGTACTCAAAGTATTCGGCATCGAGCAGGTGCTGCGGTTGGGTATCGGCCACGTCAGGCTTGAATTCGCTATTCATTATGATCACCTCAATCTACGACTGGATTTCGCATGCCCCGTGGGGCGCTGCGGCGGTGAAAGAACTATAGGCATTCAGCGGCGGTGGATTAATCCCTCATCTTGCACAGCAGTTGTGCGAAATGGGGCAGGCACAAGCCTCTCTTGGTGTACTGATAGTTTGATTCAACCAACTATCAAAGTGCCACTTTATAAATAAGTTAAATATATATACATCAGCGCCCATAAAAAATCCGCCGCAGAGACTGCGGCGGCAAACCAAAGGATGTTGTCGAAGCAGAGCGGCTAAGACAGGGTTAAAACTACAGCAGCGTGCGCATATGCACAGTGAATTTTAATTAATCGAGTTTAATCGGCAGTGCACCTGCACACGCAACTATTGGCAATTAAACTATCCACGAAACAACAGACTAGTTAAACAAGCACGGTTGATCGTGGACTTTCGTTTTACCTTGCTGCTTCGCCGAAAAGGCCCGGGTTTGCCCCGGGCCTTTTTTTCGGGGACCATATCGGCCTTCTTTCTGATGTCACCCAAGGGAATCCCATGGCCAACCACGACCTCGCCTTCACCCCCGACCTCGACCCTGACTCCATCTCCTCCGACGTCATCGGTTTCAACGGCATCCTCGTCTCCACGCAAATCCCTACCCGCGCCGACGGCAGCCTGGAGCTTGGCGATATCACCCTGCAAAGCGAATGCACTCTGCAAGCCCTGAAGGTTGCGCTGGAACGCGCCGGCAGTTCGATTGACCGGGTCATGCACCTGACCATCTACCTGACCGACATGGCCGACCGCGCCGCTTTCAATGAAGTCTACAAGCGCTACTTCGCCAAGCCTTGGCCGGTGCGTGCGGCGGTTGGTGTTGCCGCCCTGGCCGTCGAAGGCATGCGGGTTGAAGTCACTGCGATGGCCGCCAAGGGCTGAGCCAAACGCTCTATATCAACCAACGATGATCAAATGTGGGAGCTGTCGAGCTCCAGCGAGGCTGCGATGGGATCGCCTCGGTGTCACTGATACACCGCGGTGTCTGCATCGCGGGCAAGCCCGGCTCCCACCGTTGAGTGCATTCCAATTTGGGAGCACACCTGGGGCTTGATAGATGTCGATAGCGCATTTCACAGCTACAATGCCCGCCTCCGTGACAAGCCTGACTAAAAAAACTATGTCCTTGCCCAAGCATCACCTGGAATTGCTCAGCCCTGCGCGCGATGTTGCCATCGCCCGCGAGGCCATCCTGCATGGCGCCGACGCCGTGTACATCGGCGGCCCGAGTTTCGGCGCGCGCCATAACGCCTGCAACGACGTGAGCGATATCGCGCAGTTGGTGGAGTTCGCTCGGCGCTACCATGCGCGGGTGTTCACCACCATCAACACGATCCTGCACGACAACGAGCTTGAGCCGGCGCGCAAGCTGATCCACCAGCTCTACGATGCCGGCGTCGACGCGCTGATCGTCCAGGACCTGGGGGTGATGGAGCTGGATATCCCGCCCATCGAACTGCATGCCAGCACCCAGACCGACATCCGCACCCTGGGCCGGGCCAAGTTCCTCGACCAGGCCGGTTTTTCGCAGCTGGTGTTGGCCCGTGAGCTGAACCTGCAGGAAATCCGTGCGATTGCCGATGAAACCGATGCCGCCATCGAGTTCTTCATCCACGGTGCCTTGTGCGTGGCCTTCTCCGGCCAGTGCAACATCTCCCACGCCCAGAATGGCCGCAGCGCCAACCGTGGCGATTGCTCCCAGGCCTGCCGCCTGCCCTACACCCTCAAGGATGACCAGGGCCGTGTGGTTGCCTTTGAAAAGCACCTGTTGTCGATGAAAGACAACAACCAGAGCGCCAACCTGCGCGCCCTGGTGGATGCCGGCGTGCGTTCGTTCAAGATCGAAGGCCGCTACAAGGACATGGGCTATGTGAAGAACATCACCGCCTATTACCGCCAGCGCCTGGACGAGATTCTTGAAGACCGCCCGGACCTGGCCCGCGCTTCCAGCGGCCGCACCGCGCATTTCTTCCTGCCGGACCCGGAAAAGACCTTCCATCGTGGCAGCACCGACTACTTCGTCACCGACCGCAAGGTCGACATCGGCGCCTTCGACACCCCAACCTTTACCGGCCTGCCGGTGGGTGTGGTGGAAAAAGCCGGCAAGCGTGACTTGCAAGTGATCACCCATGAGCCGCTGTCCAACGGCGACGGCCTCAATGTGCTGATCAAGCGTGAAGTGGTGGGTTTCCGCGCTAACATCGCCGAGCCAAAAGGTGAGTTCGAAGAAGACGGCGAGAAGCGCTACCGCTACCGCGTCGAGCCCAACGAGATGCCGGCCGGCCTGCATCAGTTGCGCCCGAATCATCCGCTGAACCGCAACCTGGACCATAACTGGCAACAGGCGCTGCTCAAGACTTCCGCCGAGCGCCGTATCGGTGTGTCGTGGAACGTTCGCCTGCAGGAAGACCGCCTGGAACTGACCGTCACCAGCGAAGAAGGCATCAGCGCCAGCGTTGCGCTGCCCGGCCCGTTTGGCGTGGCCAACAAGCCGGAACAGGCCCTGGAAACCCTGCGCGACCTGCTGGGCCAACTGGGCACCACCCAGTACCACGCCACCGCGATCGAACTGGATGCGCCGCAGGCGTTCTTCATCCCGAACTCGCAGCTCAAGGCCCTGCGCCGTGAAGTGATCGAGGCGCTGACCGAGGCGCGTATCCAGGCTCATCCACGGGGCGGCCGCAAGGCGGAAACCACGCCGCCGCCGGTGTACCCGGAATCGCACCTGTCGTTCCTGGCCAACGTCTACAACCAGAAGGCCCGCGACTTCTATCACCGTCACGGTGTGCAACTGATCGATGCGGCGTATGAAGCCCACGAAGAAACCGGCGAAGTGCCGGTGATGATCACCAAGCACTGCCTGCGGTTCTCGTTCAACCTGTGCCCCAAACAGGCCAAGGGTGTGACGGGGGTGAAGACCAAGGTCGCGCCGATGCAGTTGATCCACGGCGACGAAGTGCTGACGCTGAAGTTCGACTGCAAGCCTTGCGAGATGCACGTGATCGGCAAGATCAAGGGCCACATCCTCGGCCTGCCGCAACCCGGCAGTGTGGTGGGTTATATCAGCCCGGATGACCTGCTCAAGACCATCCCGCGCGGCGCACATTGAGTCGCCGGTGAGCGTCATGCTACGGCGTGACGCTCATCACTGTTTTCGAACGCCACCACCAACCCCGCTGCAACCCCGCCGCCGCCAGCAGAATGGCCGCCACGCCCAGCCATTGCAACCAGCCCAGGCGATGCCCAAAGGCAATCCAGTCGACAAAGATTGCCGCAATCGGGTAGATAAACGACAGCGCCCCGGTGATTGCCGTCGGCAACTTCTGGATCGCGCCATACAGCAGCACGTACATCAAGCCGGTATGCACCACGCCTAAGGTCAGCAATGCCGCCCAAGCATCCATCGATGCAGACAGGCTGTGCCACTGCATCAGCGGTGCCAGCAGCAAGGCGCCTGTGGTCACCTGGATCAACGCCATCAAATGCGGCGGCACCTCCTTCAAGCGCTTGATGATCAGGGCGGCAATCGCGTACAAAAGCGCCGCGCCCAGCGCCAATGCCACGCCCACCAGATAGTCGTCCCCGGTATTTGACTGATCGCCATGGGCAGTGACAATCGCCAGCATTCCCACGAACGCCACGCTCAGCCAGGCGAGCTTTTGCACGGTGATTTTCTCGCCCAGGAACACTGCCGCCAGCATCACCAACATGAACGGCTGCACGTTATACACCGCTGTACTGATGGAAATGGATGCCCTGGCGTAGGACTCGAACAGCAGCAACCAATTACCCACGATCGCCACGCCGCTGAGCATCGCCAGCCCGAGCTTGGTGTAGTCCAGCAAGTCCAGGCGCAGATAGCCGAGCAGCCAGCACACCACCAGCAACGTCAGCGCGCCGATCACGCAGCGCCAGAACACCACTTCCACCACCGGCACTCCCGACACCAGCACGAACCAGCCGATGGTGCCGGATATGAGCATGGCGGCAACCATTTCCCATGAACCGCGACGTATGGATTTGTCCATGATTGAGCTCCTCAAGTGAGGCTCAATTATGGCAATCTGGCCTGTAGCGACTCCAGATTCTAAATAAGGCGAACCTTGCATTTCGCCTATTCTTATTAGGCAAACCTGAGCAATCGCTTTCGGAGCGACCATGATTGACAGCATTGACCAGCAACTGATCGCCGCGCTGATGGACGATTCGCGCCTGTCCCTCAAGGCCTTGGCGGGTATCACCGGCCTGTCCTCCCCCAGCGTCGGCGAGCGGCTGCGGCGCCTGGAAGAGCGCGGCGTGTTGAAGAACTACACCGTGGACATTGACCCCAAGCATTTTGGCTATCTGCTGCAAGCCATCGTGCGCATCCGCCCTTTGCCCGGAAAATTGCAAGAGGTGGAGCGGCAAATCCAGGCGATCCCCGAGTTCACCGAGTGCGACAAGGTGACCGGCGATGACTGCTTCATCGCACGCCTGCATGTGCGCACCATGGACCAACTGGACACCCTGCTGGACCGGCTCAACGCGTACGCCGAAACCAACACGGCCATCGTCAAGAAAACCCCGGTAAAGCGCCGGCTGCCACCGCTGGGTGATTCGTGATTTTGAGTCACTGATGCAGTGACGGAATCGCTATTCTGTCAATCCAGGGCGGTGTTTATGCTTGATCCACACATTGGAACAACAGGCGTAAACACCATGTATGTCATCACCGGAATCACAGGCAAAGTCGGCGGCGCCCTCGCGCGCTTTCTCCTCAACGATCGTCAACCCGTGCGCGCAGTCATTCGCGATGCCAGCAAAGGCGCCGTATGGGCCGCCCTTGGTTGCGAGGTCGCCATCGCCAATATGGACGACGCTGCGGCCCTCACTGAAGCATTCAAGGGTGCCACCGGCGTGTTCATCCTGCCGCCTTCGGATTTCGACCCGGAGCCGGGTTTTCCCGAGGCGCGCAAAGTGATTGCCGCCGTCGCTCAGGCCATTGAAGCGGCAGCCCCGCAGAAAGTTGTTTGCCTGTCGACCATTGGCGCCCAGGCCGAACACCTGAACCTGCTGACCCAACGCACCTTGATGGAACAGGCGCTGAGCGCGTTGAACGTGCCGGTGACCTTTTTGCGTCCGGGCTGGTTCATGGAAAACGCCGCCTACGACGTAGCCACTGCCCGCGAACACGGAGTGATCCACAGCTTCCTGCAACCGCTGGATAAGACCGTACCGATGATCGCCACCGCCGACGTCGGCCGCCTCGCTGCGCAATTGTTGCAGCAACACTGGAGCGGGCGTCGGGTAGTTGAGCTGGAAGGCCAATGGGTCAGCCCGAACGACATCGCTCGCACGTTGACCGAAGTGCTTGGTCGTGGTGTGACAGCACAGGTGGTGCCTCGCGATGCGTGGGAGCCGATGTTTCGTGAGCAAGGCGCGCAGAATCCAATGCCGCGCATGCGCATGATTGATGGGTTTAACGAAGGTTGGATCTGCTTTGAGCAGGCGGACGTGGTTAAGGGTGAGACCACATTGCTCAAGGTGCTGCGGGAGTTGGCTGCAAAAACCTGATGCCATGCCTGCAAGCCAGCTCAGTGATTGGGTACATATCCGTTATTTGGGTAACGGCGGCGTATGGTTTCGCTCTTACAGCGAGTCACTTTGCAAAAGCGGCAAAGTCCACCAAACGGCATTGCTCCGCGGGCCGCCGCTCCGCAATACCTGCGTTCGGCCTCGGACTTATTGGGGCAGTCAGATCAAAATCAAAAGCAARAGCACAGCGGCCTCCCGGCSGGCTTGAGTGTTAAAAGCAAAAGCAAAGACCAGAGCGAAAACARATCTGCTTTTCTGTGGGAGCGGGCTTGCTCGCGAAAAACCTGAGAG
>NZ_AKVH01000087.1:0-87786 GCF_000278565.1 Pseudomonas sp. Ag1 | reverse complement strand
GTCCTGTCAGGCAATAAAGATGTCGCCTGCCAGTCCGCCATCGCAGCCTCGCTAAAGCTCGACAGCTCCTACAGTGGATCTCTCGCGTATCATCACCCTCCTCGCTCCCCAAGGACTCCCCATGTCTTCAAGCAAACGCGACAGCGCACGCATCGAACGTCGCCTGGTCGCGACCCTGACCGATGCCTGTGAGATCGCGAAAGCCGAAATCACCGGCTTCGACTGGCTGACCCACGAAGTCGACTACCAGGCCTTTGCCCAAAGCCTGCTGGTCATCTGGGTATTCGATACCAGGGCGAACCGGGAACTGGCCCTTTCTACCGGACTGGACCTGCGCATGCGCGAGCTGACGGCCACCGCGCTGGAGGATGCCGGGGTGGATCGCCCTTCTTCGCACCGCTACGTGCGCTTCGACTCCGAGGAAGAATGCCACCTGCAGCATGGCGGCAATTGGCGCCTGCGCCTGCTCAAACTGTATGCGGTAAAGGGGTAAAGCCTTGGCTAAAGATATCGAGAACCCGTGCGTCTCAACCTGCCAGCTCAGTGGTGAGCTGTGCGTGAGTTGTGGACGCACCAAGGACGATATTCGCAAATGGAAAAAGATGAAGCGGCCAGAGAAGATGGCCGCTGTGCAGCGCGCAACGTTGCGCTTGAAGACGTTGAAAAAGGGCAAGTGACGCACCCGGTTTCAGGCCGTCAAGTACGCCCGACTGACCCCGTCACAGGCAAATTCCCGAGCAACTTGAGCCCGGTGGTTTTCACAAACGTCGCGTAGTCCATCGGCTTCTCGATACGGGTTTCAGCGTTGGGCAGAACATACGCCCAGGCGCGCTTGGACGACACGTCGTAAACCAGCTTGAACAGGCGAGTCGGCACCCAGACCTTGTTGTCGCCAATGGTGCTGTAGCCCGGGTCAAACAACGGCCCGGTGAACACGAACACGTTGCCGTCGGCGCGCTTGGCAAACTTGCGCACGTCCGCCTCGACCTTGCTCCAGATCTTGCGGTTGTTGGTCGGGTCTTGCGGGACCATGTTCGACAGCGCAAAGGACTGGGCCATGGCGTTGGTGCTCGGCGCATCCGCCGCCGGGGATTGATGGCCACGGTCCACGGCCGGGTGTTGGCCACGGTAGTCGCTCAACTCGGCGCGCGCGCCTTTGGGAATACGCGGGTCGGGGTAGAACTGGTTGGTGCGTTCTTCGCCTTTGGCATCCTTCAACTGGCCGGCATTCAGGCGTTCGACCACCACCAGCGGGGTCTTGCTGGTTTGCGAGTACAGCACCGCGAAATTATCGGAACACAGCGCCAGGGGTTTCATGGTGGCCGGTACGGTGGCCGTGTTGATCGGTTGTGCGGCCGGGAACAGGTCGGCGCAACTGTCGAACGATGGCTTTTTCTGTTGGCTTGAATACAGATCCAGGGCCGCGCCCTGGCTGATGGAGCCCGAGCGGGAGGTATGGGATTGAGGTGGTGTGATGAGGTCCAGCAGGCCACGGGCTTGCGCCCCGGTGGAGAGCAAAACAAGGGCCGACAGCCCAACTGCAATTTTGCGTAAGTGCATGGGTTAAATCTTCAAAGTTCGATTGCGGGGCTTATGGACCCATGGATCTGACTTTAGTGCGAAGCAGCACCGCGAAATACCCTGAACACGGTTTACGTAAGTGACTGATAGGTTTGAAGATAAGCTCGCAGCATGCGGGTCACCTGCTGTTCCAGGCCGGCTTCAAAGGCCGCAGATGCATTGCCTTCAAGCAACGCCCGAACCGGTCCCACCACCGCGCTGAGCGAGATGGCGGCGGTAAGGGATGGGTCTTCAAAACGGGCATCCGACGCCGTCGCCAACATCGCTGCAATCGCGGCCACCACCCGCTTGTTGATCCGCGCCACAAGCTCCGCACCGCCCCGCTCACCTGCGATGGCATACAGGGCTTTGGACGCCGTCGGGTCCATCAGCTTCACGGCGAGAAAAGCCGTGACAAACCCCGATGCCATTTCCGCCACCGTGGTGCCCTGGTGTTGATCGCACGCCTGCTCGACGGTCTCGGCCACCTGCACCAGATGCTTCTCCAATACCGCAGCAAGCAGTGCATCGCGGTTCGGATAGTACTGATAGAGACTGCCCACCGACATGCCCGCCCGCTCGGCCACGCGGGTCGTGGTGCAGCGGACCAGGCCCTGAGCGGTCAAAACCTGAAGGGTTGCCGTGTGCAGCGCTTCCACCGTCGCCGCCGACCGGGCCTGGACCGCTGATTTTCTTGGCTTTAACGACGCTTTGAGAGGGCTCATGGAATGCGAATTCTAAACCTGAAGGATCCTTCATATTATAGGCTTCCTCCCGTCAAGCAAGAGCTCCGACCATGACCACCAGCACATTCAATCTCGGCGATCGCACCGTCAACCGCATCGGCTACGGCGCCATGCAACTGGCCGGCCCAGGCGTGTTTGGCCCGCCCAAGGACCGTGATGCAGCGCTGGCCGTACTGCGCGAGGCCGTCGCTTGCGGCGTGAACCATATCGACACCAGCGACTTCTACGGGCCGCATGTCACCAATCAGATTATTCGTGAGGCACTGCACCCGTATAAAGACGATCTTACGATCGTCACCAAGGTAGGCGCCCGCCGTGGCGACGATGGCGCCTGGTTCAACGCTTCGTCGAAGGCCGAGCTGACCCAGGCCGTGCACGACAACCTGCGCAACCTGGGCCTGGATGTGCTGGACGTGGTGAATGTGCGGGCCATGCACGGCGTGATGGGCACTGCCGAAGGCTCGATCGAGGAACCCCTGAGTGCCATTGCCGAGCTGCAACAACAGGGCCTGATACGCCATATCGGCATCAGCAACGTTACCCCGACGCAGGTCGCCGAGGCGCGAAAAATCGTGCGCTTCGTGTGCGTCCAGAACCTGTACAACATCGCCCACCAGCACGATAACGCGATGCTCGACGAATTGGCCCGGGACGGCATCGCCTATGTGCCATTCTTCCCGCTGGGCGGGTTCTCGCCAGTGCAGTCAGCGGTGTTGTCGAACGTCGCACAGCGCCTCGGCGTCACCCCGATGCAACTGGCCCTGGCATGGCTGCTGCGCCGTTCCCCGAATATCCTGCTGATCCCGGGAACGTCCTCGGTCACCCATCTACGGGAAAACATCGCGGTGGGCGAGCTGGATCTTTCGGACGAGGTACTCGCAGAGCTGAACACCCTCGCAGGCTGACCCTCACGCCAGCAGTTCTGCGATCCACCGCGCCTGCTGGGCGACCTCTTGCATCTTGTCCTCGGGCACCGCTTGCCGCGCCTGGGCGAAGTCGCTCAGGGTCTGCTGTTTGTGGCGCAGGATGCGCTGCCACTTGAGCAGGAATTCCGGGCTGCGGGCCTGCATTTGCAGCGGGCCGAAGTACAGTTCTTCGGCGGTGTAGGTCACAGGCCCGGCGTGCTCGGCAACGATGATTTCGTAGAAGAATCGGTTCTCCCGCAGCAGCTCTTCGCACACGATGCGGTAGCCGTTTTCCATCAGCCATTGGCGCAACGGTTGCTCGCCGCCGTTGGGCTGCAGCACCAGGCGCTCCCGGCCGTTGAGGCGCGCCTTGTCGCTGTCGAGGATGTCGCGGATGGTCTCGCCGCCCATGCCGCAGATGCTGATCGCGGTGATCCCGTCTCCCGGCTCGATCGCCGCCAGGCCACTGGCCAGGCGTACGGTGATGTGTTGCTCCAGCTCGTTCTCGCGCACCGTGCGCTCGGCTGCGCGAAACGGCGTCAGGGCCACCTCGCCCGCCACCGCCGCCACGATGGCGCCGCGGCGCATCAATGCCACCGGCAGGTAGCCGTGGTCGGAGCCGATATCCGCCAGGCGCGCCCCGGCGGGGACGTGCGTCGCCACGCGCTCAAGGCGCATGGACAATGTGTGTTCGTTCAACTGCCGTTCCTTTTCGGTAATACCCTGGCCATTGTATTGCGGGTTCATCAAAGAGGAACGTCACTTTGGTGAGCGCCGTCAATCAGTGGCCGCCAGTCTTAGCAGTTCCTTGCGCAACAGCGAACGATCCAGCACCGCCATCCCGGCCTGCCAGTCGATGGAAAGCAACTGGCTCAGTTTTTCCTGGCTGACCTTGGGCTCAGCCAGGAAATAACTTCTGCACTCGCGGATACTGATGAGATTCACCAGCCAGTCCTCCCCCTGCGCCGCCAGCCAATCAGCGATGGTCGAGCGATGCTTTCGGATCAGCGCACCGGCATCCCACACCGTCATCTGCGCAAAAACCTGCGGCAGGTTGCTGTCGGCTTTCAGCCACTTCAGGTCACCCGCCAACGCGCCTGCAAGGTCTGACTCGATAGTGGCCTGGCACTCGGAGAAATACCGCTCAGGCCAGTCTGCCGCGAGTTCGGCCAGCAGCGCGAGGGTTTCATAAGCCCGAATATCCGCCGCGGATGTCAACTGCCCGGTAAAATTCAGGGTATTGTCCAGGATTGCCGTGGCCAGCAGCGCGGCACTGTGCTCACTGATCAGCGGCAACAAACCGGCCGCTTCCCAACGCAGGAAAACCTGCGTCGCTGCTGCACCGATCAAACGGATGTCTGCGGCACTTCCCAGCCTCTGCGCCCAATAGGTTTCAAACCCCGGGTGATGGTCAATCACCTCCACCACCTGATCGAGCACGACCACCGGGTCGAAGTGGTGGAAGTCCGAGATATCCACCATCACAAACTCATCGCCGGGCCCGGGTCGGTAATCATCCAGTGATGATAGCCAGCCGAGCACGGTCCTGGAGATGCTGGCATTCAGTGGAGCACTGCTGACGGCACGCGCCTCGATTCCCTGACGATTCAACAACTCGGCATACGCAATGCAGCAGGCGTATGCATCGATGTCCAGATACGCCGAGCCGGAGGTGACTACCCTCATCGGAAAAACTCCATGATTTCATATTTTTGGCAGGCAAATTTCACACGCCTTTATGACGAAAACATGACTAAATGGACAGAACAACCCTGGAGATTCGAGCAATGACGTCATTTCGCGTTCGCGAGCTGAGCAGTACGGACACTGAAGCATTGCTGGCCTTCGAAGCCCGTAACCGTGACTGGTTCGAGTCGCATATCGAGGCGCGCGACCCATCGTTTTACTCGGTGCAGGGCGTCGCCGAGCATATTGACGGTTATCTATCAGGCCTGGCCACCGGCACATGGCACCCGTTCGTGATCGAAGACGCCAACGGCGAAATCGTCGGTCGCGCCAACCTGAAAAGCATCGACTCGCCAAAGGGCTCTGCCGAAGTCGGCTACCGCGTGGGTGAGCGCTCGTGCGGGCAAGGGCTGGCAACCCTGGCGCTGAACCATCTGATCCGCGAGGCACAGACGCGCTGGGCACTGACCCACCTGGTGGCGTACGTGTACCCCGAGAATGTGGGCTCACAAAAAGTCCTCACCCGCTGCGGTTTCGTGCCCGACCAGCCCGCACCGGACGGCAAGCCCCAGGGCGAAAACCGCTTTGTCCTGACATTCCAGGCCTGAAGACCCGGCCCCCCGGCGAACCTTTACCCGGTAAACACCGTCCGAGCTAGGGCATTGATGCTTACCGCTCGCCGCGAGGTTTCCGTTTGAAAGCTGCCATCATCAAAAAATACCGCCTGATCATCAAGACCATGGGCTATGTAGGCTGGGCGCTGTTCTGGCTGCTGCTCTGGGATATCGCCGTCACCGTGGACTTCATGCTGTTCCTCAACAGCAAGATCAACCTGCCGCTGATGCCCCTCACCCTGCTCGGCTCGGCGCTGGTGGTGCTGATCAGTTTCCGCAACAGCAGCGCCTACAACCGCTGGTGGGAGGCACGCACGTTGTGGGGGGCGATGGTCAACAATTCCCGCAGCTTCGCCCGGCAAGTGCTGACGCTGCTGGATGACCCGGACAATGAGGTCAACCCGATAAAGGCGACCTTGCTGCGCCGTCACGTGGCGTATGTGAACTGCCTGGCGGCGCACTTGCGGGGCCAGCCTTGCCCGGAAGAAATCCGCGCCTTCCTGCCGGCCAACGAGTTCGCCCGCAGCACCAGTACCAATAACTTTTCCAACGACATCATCAACGGCTCCGCAGCCCTGCTGGCCCAGGAATACAAGGCCGGGCGCCTGGACAGCATTCGCCTGGCACGGTTGGAGTCGACCCTGGTGGATTTGTCCAACAGCCAGGGCGGCATGGAGCGCATCGCCAATACGCCGCTGCCCTACCCTTACGTGTATTTCCCACGGCTGTTCATCTCGCTGTTCTGCCTGATCGTGCCGGTGGGCCTGGTGGAATCCCTGGGCTGGTTCACCCCGCTGGCGTCCACGGTGGTGGGCTTCATGCTGCTGGCCATCGAACGCATCGGCACCGATTTGCAAAGCCCGTTCCGCGACAGCGAGCACCAGATCCAGATGGAAGCCCTTTGCGAAACCATCGAGAAAAACCTGCAGTCGATGCAGCGTGATTCCCTGGGGGGCGAGCGGATCAGTTAATCCTTGCCGGGCCGTTAACAAAAAAATCCAGCCAGTGGTGAATTATTCAGTGTCCGCATGTATCTGACCCATTAAGCGCATGCCACCAAAACAGTGGCATCGAAATGGACCTGCGGCTGAGTATTCCCATGAAATCACGCAAGAAAACCGTCAATCCGATTGGATTGGATGACATCACCATCGTCGACGACGCCAAGATGCGCAAGGCGATCACCGCCGCTGCGCTGGGCAATGCCATGGAATGGTTCGACTTCGGGGTGTATGGCTTTGTCGCCTATGTGCTGGGCAAGGTGTTCTTCCCCGAAGCGTCTCCCAGCGTACAGATGATCGCGGCCCTGGCGACCTTCTCGGTGCCGTTCCTGATTCGCCCGCTGGGCGGCCTGTTCTTTGGCCGGCTGGGGGACAAATACGGCCGGCAAAAGGTCCTGGCGGCGACCATCGTGATCATGTCCCTGAGCACTTTCGCCATCGGACTGATCCCCTCCTATGACTCGATCGGCATCTGGGCGCCGATCCTGTTGCTGCTGGCCAAGATGGCCCAGGGCTTCTCGGTGGGCGGTGAGTACACCGGGGCCTCGATCTTCGTCGCCGAATACGCCCCGGACCGCAAGCGCGGCTTCCTCGGCAGTTGGCTGGACTTCGGCTCCATCGCCGGCTTCGTGCTCGGCGCGGGCGTGGTGGTGTTGATTTCGGCGGTAATCGGCGAAGACGCCTTCCAGTCCTGGGGCTGGCGCCTGCCGTTCTTCCTCGCCCTGCCGCTGGGCATGATCGGGCTCTACTTGCGTCATGCCCTGGAAGAAACACCGGCCTTTCAACAGCACGTGGAGCAACTCGAACAAGGTGACCGCGAAGGCCTGGCGGGCGGCCCGAAAGTCTCGTTCAAGGAAGTCGCCACCAAGCACTGGCGCAGCCTGATGACCTGTGTCGGCGTGGTGGTGGTGACCAACGTCACGTACTACATGCTGCTCACCTACATGCCGAGCTACCTGTCGCACAACCTGCACTACAGCGAAAACCACGGCGTGTTGATCATCATCGCGATCATGGTCGGCATGTTGTTCGTGCAGCCGATGATTGGCTTTGTCAGCGACAAGATCGGGCGCAAACCCTTCATTCTGTTCGGCAGCATCGCGCTGTTCTTTCTCGCCATTCCGGCGTTCATGCTGATCAACAGCGGCAAGCTCGGGCTGATTTTCTCGGGGCTGCTGATCATTGCGGTGGTGCTCAACTTCTTTATCGGCGTGATGGCGTCCACCCTGCCGGCGATGTTCCCTACCCACATCCGCTACAGCGCGCTCGCCAGCGCCTTCAACATCTCGATCCTGATTGCCGGCCTCACGCCAAC
The DNA here is from genome assembly GCF_000278565.1 of Pseudomonas sp. Ag1. Taxonomy (NCBI): domain Bacteria; kingdom Pseudomonadati; phylum Pseudomonadota; class Gammaproteobacteria; order Pseudomonadales; family Pseudomonadaceae; genus Pseudomonas; species Pseudomonas sp. Ag1. The sequence goes on along the minus strand of NZ_AKVH01000087.1, from coordinate 79,959 downwards.
CGCCATGGCCTGGCTGGTGGAGACCACCAACAACCTGTACATGCCGGCCTATTACCTGATGGTATTCGCCGTACTGGGGCTTTTCACCGCCCTGACCATGAAGGAAACCGCCAACAAACCCCTGCGCGGCGCGGCACCGGCGGCGTCGGATATCGAGGAAGCCAAGGAGCTGCTGCAGGAGCACGAAGACAATATCGAGCAGAAGATCGAAGATATCGACGCGCAAATCGCCGAGCTGGAAGCCAAGCGTGAAAACCTGGTGCAGCAACATCCACGCATCAACTGACGCAACATATTTGGAAACGAATAGCGGGTGAACTAACGCGCAAGCAGCACGCTCCTTCCTTAAGCGCAGTCAGCGCGGCCCTGATGAGCCTCATCAGGGCCGCTCAACGATAAGGAGCCGCCCGTGACCGACACCACCACCCTCACCTACCGCTGCACGCCTGGTCCGCTTCACGCGACCTTGCTGGCCGGTACCGTCCCGCTGTTTCTCGGCGCCCTGCTGAGCGACATTGCCTACTACCAGACCTACCAGATCCAATGGAGCAACTTCGCCGCCTGGCTGATCGCCGGCGCCCTGCTGTTCTGCGGGCTGGCGGGGTTGTTTGCACTGGTCAACCTGCTGCGTGCCGACCGCAAGGCCGGGCGCCCCACGGTGTACTTCCTGCTGTTGCTGGTGACCTGGGCGCTGGGCCTGGTGAATGCCTTTGAGCATGCGAAGGATGCCTGGGCCGTGATGCCTTCGGGCCTGGTGTTGTCTGCCGTCGTGACCCTGCTGGCCTGCGTGACCACGTGGGTCGGGCTGACCAACCTGCGCTCGGGAGGTGCCCAATGAAGCCTTCCAGCACGCTGACCGTTTTAAGCATGGCGATGTTGTTGAGCGCCTGCGGTGGCGAAGCCGACAGCACTCAGGCTCGCGGCCCCGACCCCAGGCTGCCGGAACCCCAGCGCGGCCTGTTGCCCAGCATGAAGATCGCCGAACCGGTGGCCTGGGCCGAGCAGAAACCTACGGTGCCCGAGGGTTTCAGCATCACGGCCATCGCCACCGACCTGCGGATCCCGCGCCAGACCCTGGTGCTGCCCAACGGCGACATTCTCGTCGCCGAAGGCCGGGGCGGCAACGCAGCGAAACTCAAGCCCAAGGATGTGATCGCCAGCGTGATCAAGGCCGAGGGCAACACCAAGGTCAAGGGCGGCAATCGCCTGACCCTGCTGCGCGATGCCGACGGTGACGGCACCTACGAGTTGAAAACCGTATTCGCCGAAAACCTCAACGCGCCCTACGGCCTGGCCTTTGCCGACGGCAAGCTGTACGTGGCGAACCAGGATGCGCTGGTGCGCTTCGACTACGAAGACGGCCAGACCAAGGCCGGTGGCCCGCCCACCACCGTCACCGAGCTGCCCGCCGCGATCAATCACCACTGGACCAAATCCCTGGCGATCAGCCCCGACGGCCGCTCGCTGTATGTGGGCATCGGGTCCAACAGCAACATCACCGAACGCGGCATGGAGGTCGAGATCGACCGGGCGATGGTCTGGCAGATCGACGCCGCCACCGGTGCCCACAAGCCTTATGCAACCGGTTTGCGCAACCCGACGGCATTGACCATTCAACCGGGCTCCGGGCAGGTGTGGGCGGTGGTCAACGAGCGGGATGAACTGGGGCCGGACCTGGTGCCGGATTACCTGACCTCGGTGCGCGAAGGCGAATTCTACGGCTGGCCCTACAGCTATTGGGGCCAGAACGTCGACACCCGCGCCCAACCGCAGAACCCGGCCAAGGTCGCCGCCGCGATCAAGCCGGATTACAGCCTGGGTTCCCACGTCGCCGCGCTGGGCGTCGATTTTTCCATCCCGGCCATGGGCGAGAAATATGCCGACGGCGTCTTCGTCGGCGAGCACGGCAGCTGGAACCGGGACAATCCGGTGGGCTACAAGGTGATCTTCGTGCCGTTCAGCAATGGCCGGCCTGCCGGTGAGCCGCTGGACTTCGCCACGGGTTTCCGCGGGGACGATGGCAAGACTCGCGGGCGGCCGGTGGGGGTCACGGTTGATCCGAAGGGTGCGCTGATCATTGCCGATGACCTGGCCAACACGGTGTGGAGGGTGACGCGCAATAAATAAGGCCTGAAGCGGCCGATGTGGTTGCCTTCCTGTGGAGCGCGGCGGTACCTTCGCCGCACTCACGAACAGGAAGGTAACCGCAATGCCAGACACCACCGACAAAGGCTTCTATGATCGCGCGGACGCGCACATCGAGCTGTCCAACGAGCAGTTCAGGGCGTTCGCCGACCTGGGCAAAGTCAGCGCCTCGATGATGTTCGGCACCACACGCTTCAATGCCTGGGTCAGCGCACGCAGCTTTAAATCCGGCGAAGAAATGGCCCAGGCGCGTGAGGCGATGCTGAAGTATTTCTGTGATCAGTACCGGATGATGCTTGAGGATAATCTTGATGATCACATCAACAATTTCAGCAAGTACATGCTCGTTAAGGGCAGTTGAACCCGCCCGCACAGGGCGGTGTGTCGACCTGTGATACCCGGCGCTCAAATTGCAACGAAGTGGCCCGCGGCGACCTCGCGGTAACTGATCGGCGGAGCCTTGTAGCCCACCTCGTAAATCCTGCTGGGCACGCTCTCCTCCATCAGGCTGAACGGCTTTCTGGGCACGTTCAGGTCCGCCGAGGGCACCGCGCTCAGCAACCTTTGGGTGTAAGGGTGCTGAGGCTGCTCGAACACTGACTGGCGTGGCCCGATCTCAACGATGCGTCCGTGGTACATCACCCCGACCCGGTGGCTGACCCGCTCGACCACCGCCAGGTCATGGGAAATAAACAGGAATGAAATGCCCATCTCGCGCTGCAGGTCCTGCAGGAGATTAATCACCTGGGCTTGAATGGACACGTCCAGCGCCGAGACGGCTTCATCGGCGATGATCAGCTTCGGAGACAGAGTCAGCGCCCGCGCGATGCAGATCCGCTGTCGCTGCCCACCCGAGAACTCGTGCGGATAGCGTTGTGCATGCTCCGCCGACAGCCCCACCTTCTCCAGCAATATTCGCACCTGCTTTCGTGCTTGCGCGCCATGTGCAATGCCATGAACATGCAGCGGCTCCAGCAGGCTGTTCTCGATCGTGAGACGCGGGTTCAGGGATGCATAGGGATCCTGGAAGACCATCTGGATATCGCGGCGCAGCGAGTTCATATCGCTCTTGTTCAACGTCGTAAGGTTCTTGCCACCGAAAACGATATTCCCGCCCTGTATCGGCATCAGCCCGGCAATCGCACGAGCGCTGGTGGATTTCCCGCACCCGGACTCGCCCACCAGGGCCAGCGTTTCACCTGAGTAGATATCAAAGTCGATGCCTTCGACGGCATGCACACGGCGCCGGACCTTCCCGAGGAGACCACCTTTGAGGTCGTACCGAATGGACAACGACTCGACTCTGAGCACCGGCGGACTCTGGTAGTCCGGGGCCACGCCAGGCGCAGGTTCTGCACCCGCTGCGACGTCATCATCGATCAAGGCAAATTTTGCGGGAAGTTGAGTGCCACGCATTGAGCCGATTTTTGGAACAGCCGCCAGCAATGCCCGGGTGTAGGGCTGCCTGGGCTCCTGCAGCACTGCCCTTGCCGGACCTTGCTCAACGGTCTCGCCTTTCTTCATCACCATCACATGGTCTGCGACTTCCGCCACCACGCCCATATCGTGGGTGATAAAGATCACACCCATGGCCAGGCTATCTTGCAGCTCCTTGATAATCCGCAGGATCTGCGCCTGCACCGTCACATCCAACGCTGTGGTCGGCTCGTCGGCGATCAGCAGTGTGGGCTCGCAGACCAGCGACATCGCAATCATGATCCGTTGGCGCATGCCGCCGGAAAGCTCATGGGGAAACCGGTTCATGACCTGCTTCGCATCCGGAATACGCACCAGGTCCAGCATGCGTAATGCCTGGGCTTCGGCTTGCGCACGGCTGCACCGCTGATGCAGCAAGATGCCTTCGATGAGTTGCGCGCTGATCTTGAAGACCGGATTCAGCGAAGTCATAGGCTCCTGAAAGATCATCGACATGGACGAGCCCCGCAGTGTGCGCATGACAGACTCGGGCGCCGCCACCAGGTCGACAATCTGGTTATTCCTGGTTTGCAGCTCCATCGAGCCCGAAAGCACCCGTCCGCCGGCGCGCTTGATCAGGCCCATCATCGCCATTGAGGTGACGGACTTGCCGGAGCCGGACTCACCCACGATCGCCAGCGTCTGACCGCGCATCACCTCGAAGGACACATCGCGCACCACCGGCGTCTCGCGCCCTCTGGTGCCGAAGCCGACACTCAGGTTTTTCACCCGGGCTACCAAATTCTCGTTCATGGGGCGCTCCTTTAATCGACGATCGCCGAGATGGCCGCGTCAAGGTCGGCACGGGATTGATCGACCTTGCGCCGGCTCTGCGCAACCCACTCACGGTCCTGCTCCAGTTCGTTCTGGGCGATCGACAATAATCGCCGGACCTCGTCCGGGCCGACGCCGCCCGCGGAAGTGCGGGTCTCGACAAAACGGCGCGGGTTCAAAGCATCGCGGACCTGGGCATCCGAGTAGCCCAGGGTTGAGCCGACAGTTTCCACGCTGGCTTGATCCAGTGCGGCGCCGGTCACCCCGGCAGGAGCCACGCCCTCGTACAGGCAGTTACGCACCAGGCGGGCCACGATGTGGTGGACCTGGCGGAAAGAGATGCCCCGGTCCCGAACGATCACATCGGCGAGGTTGCTGGCGGTGCACCAACTCCCGGAGAGCAGGGCTGTCATCCGGTCCTCATGCACCACCAGGGTTTCAATGATGCCGGTAAACAGGTCCAACATGCCTTCGGTGGTGGCCAGCGCATCATGGATCAACGGCAGGTCGCGCATCGCCTGGTCGCCGGTGCCTTCGGACCGGAAAGTGGCCAGGGCCGTGCTGAGCCAGGTCACCGATCCACCTGCAGCTTTCTTGATGGTTTCCAAGCCGCTGGGGTTTTTCTTCTGCGGGAAAATACTGCTGGTGCCGCAATAGCCGTCGTGGCTTTCCACCGTTCCAAATTCGACGCTCGACCAGATATGCAGGTCGGTTGCCAGGTCGTTCAGGTCGGCCATGACAAAGGACAATGCGCCAATCGTCTCTGCTGCGTACCATGCTTCGCGGCCCAGCTTGGAGTTTTCTACCAGGCTGTCGAACCCCAACAGGTGCGTGGTGCGCCCACGGTCCAGCGGCCAGGACGTGCCGGCCAGGCCGACGGCACCAAGGGGGTTGCGATTGACCCGGGTGTAAGCGTGCATCAAGCGGCTGAAGCTGTCGTGCAGCCTCGACGTAAAACTCAAAAGGTAGTGGCCGAACACCCAGGGCTGGGCATGCTGCATATGGGTGTAGCCGGGCATGATGGTGCCCGAATGCGTGGAGGCCTTCTGAATCAACGCCACCTGGAACTCATTGATACGGTCCAGCACCGCCAGGATGCGCTTGCGGTCGTACAGGCGGCGTACCGTTGCCCCTTGGTCTATCCGGCTGCGGCCGGTGTGCATCTGCCCGGCCGAGTCTTCGCCGATCCGGGAGAAAAGGTACGATTCAACCTGAAGCAGGAAGCTGCCTTTCTTTACATCAAACGGGAAGTCGGCGGGAACCATGTCCCGAATCAACCGCAGCTCCGCGAGGATGGCTTGCCCGACCGACACAGAAAGAATCTGCTGTTCAACCAGCATCACGGTGTGCGCCAGGTCCACTTCGACAAACTCGTGAAACTGACGTTTCTCGGTCTCAAGTGCCGGAATATCATGGTACTTGACCATGCGTTCAGCGGGAGGAGCACTCAGGCGAGCGTCGGTTAACAGTGTTTCGTTGGCATGTAAATTCGACATTTAAATCACCGCTCAATAAGTTCTACATTCGTCAAATCGATGGTCCCTTCATAATCGACATCCAGGCCATTCAACGCTTTACGCACACCAATTATTTGCTCCTGGTCAAACAGCGGCAGATTGTCCGGGTCTTGTTCCCATAGAATCTGCTGAATCTGGCCGTAATAGGACATGCGTGTTTTTTCATCCAGTTCACGCGAGGCCAACTGAAGTAATTTGTCTACCTGAGGGTTGCTGTAACCCGTGAGATTCTGCGGGTCGCCGCTGGACAACTTTCGACGCAAACGAATATCCGCGTCAGATATGCCCGTTCCCAGTAACCACATGTTTGCGTCATTGCTACCTTTGCCCGTGCCCTTGCCCGGCTCGGGGCGATACAAGTTCTTTTGATACGTTGCCCATTCCCATACCTTAAACTCGGTCTTCAGCCCCACGGCGTTAAGATAGCCTTGGACAACTTCCGAGACCTGGCGATCTTTGGTATAGCGTCCCGCCGGGGTCCATATAACTACGGTGCCTGGATAACCGCCTGGATATACCTCGTTAATTATTTTTCTTGCCGCATCAGGGTCGTACTTCACCGGAGGGAATTCACGTCGGGCTTGCGTACCCTCCGGAAATGGGCCAGTGGGTACTTTTCCATATCCCAACAACACTTTGTCGACCAATGCCTGGCGATCAATCGCCATACTCACCGCCCTCCGTATGCGCGGGTCATCAAAGGGCGGTTTGGTCAGGTTCATTTCAAAGAACACCTGGAATGTGCTGGGTACCCGCAGCAAGGTGGATTTATTCAGTTCCTTTAATTCAATAGCCGCCTCGGGCGATAAATTTGCCGCGATATCCGCGTTTTTCGTTCGCAGCTCTATGACTCGGGAAGAATCTTCCCTGACCGGACGGAACACGATGGTTTCCGGTTTTGCCGTTGTTCCATAAAAAGCGTTGTTCTTATGAATAACGGCCTGGTCGTTGGGTATCCAACTATCAAATACGTAGGGCCCGGTACCGACGGGATGGTGCCCATAAGCCCGTCCATATTTAACGACAGCGGCCGGACTGCTGATTGACGAAGATTCTTTTGCCAGTAACTCCAACATTGTGGGTGACGGATTTTTTGTGGTGATGCGTAACTCATTCGGCGCTAGCGCATCCACCGAAGCTATATCCGCATAGTAGGACCGGTGCGGAGAACCGAGCTTGGGGTTCATGATTCGGTCCAGGTTAAACTTCACCGCTGCAGCATCAAACGCCGTGCCGTCATGAAAGGTAATTCCCGGTTTCAGGATAAAAATCCATTGCCGTCCATCCTCGGACCTTGACCATGACTGCGCCAAATCAGCTACAAACGTGTTATGCCCGTGACCGTCCCATGCGACCAACCGATTAAACAGGTGATTAATCACGTTATAGGAAGGCACACTGCGCGAAATCGCTGGGTCCAGGGTATCGATATCAGCGCCTTGAACGAATGTCAGCTTCTTCAGGTCTTTGGCGTTGGCAACAAACGATAGGCCCGCCGACAGTCCAAGGATGCCGACAACAGCGAAACTCCGTATCAATACTTCCAGGCAATTCAGACGCCGCATAATCTTTCTCGCTTGATAATTCTGGTGGACACACAGGGCGTGTTTAACCGCGCCGAACTCATTTATGCGTTACGTGATTTCGGGTCGATGTAGTCTCGCAACGCATCCCCCACAATGTTGAAACTCAATATGGTCAAAACCAGTGCAAATCCGGGCGCAATCAATACGTAGGGATGGGTGGTCAATAACGGCCGCGACTCGGCAATCATCGAGCCCCACTCCGGGGTGGGCGGCGGCGGGCCAAGCCCCAGAAAGCTGAGCCCGGAACCAATGAGGATTGCTTCAGCCAGCGAGACGGTGGCCTGGATAATGACCAGCGAACCGATATTCGGCAGGATATGTATCAGCAGCAGCCGCAGATCGCTGACGCCAATCGACTTGGAGGCCAATACAAACTCGCGGTTTCTCAATGCCATGACCGGCCCGGCAAAGAAACGCACGTAAATCGGGATCGTTGAAATGGCGATGGCCAGTGTCAGGCTTACTATGCTGTTGCCCGCCACCGTGATGACCAGAATGGCAACCAGTGTCCGGGGAAATGCAATCATCGAGTCCATGACCCGCATCACCACCCCGGCGATGGCGCCGTTGTAATAGCCACACGCCGCACCTAAAGCGATGCCAATGACCATCGCAATGCTGACACTTGAAACTGCGACGGTGAGCGTAATTCGTGCCCCCCACACGACTCGACCCAACAAGTCACGGCCCAATTGGTCCGTGCCGAGCCAGGAACTTGCACCGGGCTCGACAAGGGACGTTGATAAGTTGATCTTGGTGACCGAATCCCAATCAAACAACAAAGGGGCAGCTATCGCCGCAGCAACCATCACCAGGATCACGATCAATGAAGCAAACGCGAACCAGCGCTTATTGGAAATAAGGAAACTGACAAAGCCCAACCGATATTTTTTCGGAAGTTTCATATCGGCCTCAGTTGTAAGTGACGCGAGGGTCGAGGACGCCATAAACCAAATCCACCATTAAGTTGATAATTACCACCACCGCGGCAAACACAAGAACTGTGCCTTGGACGACATAAATATCCCGAGCCATGATTGCATCAATCAAGAGCCGCCCCATTCCCGGCCAGGCAAATACTGTCTCGACAATAACCGCGCCACCCAGTAACCGGCCGAAGTCCATACCGAATACTGTCACCAATGGAATGGCCGCATTGGAAAGTGCATGCTTGAGTACTACCTTGTAACTCGGTACGCCTTTCGCATAGGCAGTATGAATATAATCTTCCCTCAGCACATCCATCATGGTGGATCGGGCCAGCCGTGAAAAAGTTGCAACATACGGCAAACCAAGTGTCAAGGCCGGTAATATCAGGTGTTGCAGCCCGCCTCTGCCGGTCGGCGGCAACCATCCGAGGTTGGCTGAAAAGATCAGCATCAGTATCAGTCCCAGAAAGAAGCCAGGCATTGATATGCCCAGAACTGCAACGGTGGTCAGCGAACTATCAAGGAAGCCTCTGGGCTTCAAAGCGGCCGCAATACCGAGGGGAACACCAATGATGACGGCAAGCAACATTCCGGCAGCGGTCAGTTCAATCGTGGCGGGAAGAGTTCTGGCTATACCTTCGAGCACGGGCGTGAATGTCTGGAATGACTCGCCAAAATCACCCACGAAAACTTTCCTGACATAAATAAGGTATTGATTGATTAGCGGCTTATCCAATCCGTAGTTTTGCCTTATTTGCGCAACATCTTCCGCTGTTGCATCCGGACCTGCTGCCAGCTGCGCAGGATCTCCCGGAATAAAGTGCATGACCAGGAAGACCACAATGGAGACTCCCAGCAGCATCGGAAGCAGAAGTAACAACCTGCGGACGGTATAATTCAGCACGCGCTATCCTCTTTTTTATTTTTACTTAAGCGGCACCCGATATTAATAACGGGAACGGCTTTTCTTTGGTAAAACCACGCAACTAAATCATCGCGCCGTTACATGCTTATAGCAAACCGGTAACAGGTTGGACGCACATAACAAAATGTTATACGCTCGCAAAAATGCGCCCTCCAACATTCGATCGAGAGCCACAATGAAACTCAATCCTCGCCAATTGGAAGCTTTCAGGGCGGTCATGCTCACCGGAAGCATGACTATCGCCGCCGAGGCACTTCAGGTCAGTCAACCGGCCATCAGCCGGCTCATCCGCGACCTCGAAATGGTCCTTTCCCTTCGACTGTTTCGCCGTGAAGGCAATCGCCTCATTCCCGGGGCGGAAGCACAGGTGTTGTACGCGGAGGTGGACAAGTTTTATCAAGGCATAGAACGCATCGAGCGGGTTGCAGAGGACCTTGTGACGCTGCGCACCGGCACATTGAGGATCAGTTCAATGAGCACGCTGGGGCTCAGTGTGGTGGCTGAGGGGGTATGCCGATTCGCGCGAAAGCACCCCGAGGTCAGAACCTCGTTGGATGTGCGCAACTCGGTGGGCATCCTGGAACTGACGTCTGCCAACCAGATCGATATTGGTTTTGTGCAGATTCCTTCAGGGGAATATCCCGGGATCCAGGTGATCAACCTGCCACCCATCAGCGCGGTGTGCGTGATGCCGGCCAACGATATGTTGGCCACCAAAGACGTGGTGACCCTGGAGGATTTGCACGGGCGACGCCTGATTACCCTGAACGCCAACAATCCTTTGCAGCGACGCATCACATCAGCCATGGAGGCTCGGGGTGTTGCAGGCGTCTCCAGCGTTGAAACCACCGCTGCGCACTCCGCCTGCGGAATGGTGTCCGGGGGGCTCGGCATCACCGTGTGTGATCCATTCACCGCCTCCTACTCGAAATACCCGGGCCTTACGTTCAGACCGCTGGACCAGGACATACCCTTCGAGGTTTCGATGGTATTTCCGGGTCACCAGCAGCGCTCCAAGCTCGCCTCGGATTTCATGCAGGTCATGGAAGGTATCTTCAGGTCGGAGTTTATTTCCATGATTCCCCGTGAAGCGTACTAATCGCGAGTCACTTCAGTTCGGTTGAGTAATTCAGCGGCACCCATTGCCACGCGGCGCCCTGACCACGCAAATGCCCCAGGCCGGGAAACGAGAGGTGCGCCGCGCCGACCAGCGCGCCCTCTTTCGCAGCCAGGCTGAACACGGTCTCGCGGGCAGTGGTGGCGGCTTTCTTGTCCGTATCAAACTCGATAGTCACCGACGGGTCGGCAAACTGCACGGCACCGGCGTGGATCAGATCACCGGCGACAATCATCTTCTGGCCTTTGCTCTCAACCAGGTAGCTGGTGTGCCCCAGGGTATGGCCATAGCTGGACAGCGCCTTGAACCCCGGCAGGATCTCCCCGCTGCCCTGGAAAGGCTGGAACTTTCCAAGCGCGATATACGGGTTCAAGGAAGCCATTGCACCCTTCGCGAACTCGGGTACGAAGCTGTTGGCGTCGGCCGAGGCAGGCTCCAGCCTCGCCGGCGAGAGCCAGTAATCGGCGTCACGCTTGTCGGCGTGTACCGTGGCGTTCGGAAACACCATCACCCCTTCGGCAACCAGCCCACCCACGTGGTCCGGGTGCATGTGCGTGAGAAGGATGTCATCGACCTGCTCCGGCTTGTAGCCGGCTGCCTGCAGGTTGGCCGCGAGCTTGCCCAGGGTCGGCCCGAAGAGCGCACCAGCGCCGGTATCGATCAGGATGAGCCGAGTGCCGGTATTGACGAGATACGCGTTCGTCGAGGTCTCGGTGGGCACCCCGAGGAACGCCTTGCGCAGTGCGGTAGTGGTCTTGGCAGCCGGCTCATTCAGCAATTTGTCGAACGGTGCATCGATGGTGCCGTCACTCAGCGCGGTGACCTCAAAATCTCCAAGCATCGTGCGATAGTAACCAGGGGCCTGGGTTTTGACTTGGGGCGCGGCGGCAACTGCCACCGCCGGTGCCGCGATGGCTCCCAGTGCCAGGGCAGCAGCAAGGGCCGTGTAATTCAACACGCGGGTAAATGTCAGCTTGGTCATGGTGCAGCTCTCCAGTTGGAATCGGCGGCATCCTATTCAAGCGTTTTTTATAGTTGAAATCGAAACTCCGCATGCCAGGTATGTGTGGCGTAGATACCTGCCAGGGCCTGATGTCGTCAGGAAAGCACGCAGAGCTTGAGTTGTTCGCGCAACCAGAGATGTGCCAGGTCCTTGTCGAACCGTGGATGCCAGGCAGAGAACAAACTGAAGTCGCGCACCTCGAGGGGCAGAGCAAGGGCCGCCAGCGAGCGCTCATAACGGCTCAGGAAACGGGACGGAAGCACACTTACACAGTCGCTGTTCTGCAGCAGCAATGGAACGATGCTGTAGTAAGGCACCGACACCGCGACACGGCGCGCACGCCCCTTCTGCGCGAGCACATCATCAATAAAACCGTGAAAGCTGTTCACGGCACCCGACACCACCACATGCTCCAGGCCCAGGTATTCCTCCAGCGTTGGTGGCGCGGATCCGCGAGGGTGATCGGCGCGCTGGGCCATCTTGAATTCTTCCTGCAGCAGCAACTCGTGCGACAGGTTCCCGATACGGCTGTGTGATACCAGCGCGACGTCAATCTCGCCGCTTTCCAACTGATCGCCAAGCAACACCTGGTCGATCGCACGTATCGAAACCCGGATGCCCCCAGGACTCGCAGCCTGCACAAGCTGCACCAGCCGGGGCGCGACGATCGCAGCGGCGTTATCGTTCGCGCCAATCACAAAGGTCCGGTCCGACTTGGCAGGATCAAAGCATGGAAGGTCACCGACCACCGTCCCCAGTACCTGCAACGCCTGGCGCAACGGCTGACGCAAATGTTCGGCACGTGCTGTCAGCACCATGCCTTTTCCGGACTGAGCAGGCATCAATAAAGGGTCGCCGAACAGGTCACGCAACCGCGACAACTGCGCGGATAACGCCGACTGCGTCAGGTTGAGCTTCGCCGCCGCCCGCGTGACGTTCCTCTCCTCAAGCAAGACGCTGAGGGAAGTCAGGAGCGCGAGGTTGTGTCCAGTCAGGTTCATCGGGTTGATCCACTGCCATCTCTCAAGGTGACGTTAATGTAATCAGATACTGCCCCGACGTCACAGGCCTCCCTTGGCCATCCACCAACGCATATTGCTGCTGGTAATAGCGGTCTCCCCGGCCACTGTCGGCGACCAGCTTCACGTTCACGGCGCTGTGGTCGAGGGCCGTGACCGAGCCCACCGGTTGCACACTGCGCACGCTGATGGCGCTGCCGCGTGCGGACGTAGGGCAATTGTTGAGTTTCATCCCGTTGGCCACGGCGAGCGGTGTGCAAGACGCTTCGACGATGCTGCCGTGAAACGAGATGACTCCCTGCCCCACCGGGCTCGCGGCCATGCAGGCACCGGACAGGCTGAACAACAGGCCAACATGGATTGCAGACATTCTCTTGATGCGCATGCCGATACTCCCGGGGGTGATAAAGCCTATGCCCCGGGATATCGGCCGAGCAGCAGGTTATTTTAAGATTTGTCTGATGTTAGAAGCGGTTTTTCCAAAGACTTTGGAAATATCAGTGCCCGCCAACCACAGGTTTACCGTGGGCCCTGTGTCCCGGCTTGAAGCCATGGAATCGCGCGCACCACACAATCGCGAAGCCCACCGCCAGCAACACGAACATTGCCCAGGGGAAAGACGCCACGCCCCAGGTATCCAGCAACACGCCACCCACCACGCCGCTTCCGGCAATCGCGCTGTTCCAGGCCACCACATTCAGCGACAGCGCCACGTCCGCACCATCCCCGGCTGCGTCCGCCAACGCGGTTTGCAACAGCGTTGCAGCGCCACCAAAACTCAAGCCCCAGACCGCCACGCCGAGGTAAATAACGCCCGGCACTTGCGCGAGAAAACCGAACGCCAGGCACGTCGCCGCAAAGCCCGCCAGGCTGACCAGCACCGTCTTGCGCAACGCCACATCCACCAACCGGGCAGTCACCCAAATCCCGAGCAGCGCCGCTATACCAAACACCAACAACACCAGATCCACACGGTCCACCAAGCCCGCCGGGGCCACAAACGGCGCGATGTAGGTATAGAGAATGTTGTGGGCGAGCATCCATGAGATCACCACCGCCAGCACTGGCCGTACGCCCGGCGTGGTCAGCACCTTGCGCAACGGCATGCGCTGATGGGCCGACTGGCCGGGATAATCCGGCACTTTCACCAGTACCCAGACAATCAACACCAGGGTCAGTGCCGACATGATCCCGAACGTGGTGCGCCAGCCCACCAGCCCACCCAGCCAGGTGCCCAGCGGTACGCCAAGTGACAGGGCAATCGGCGTTCCTACCATGGCCAGCGCCAACGCCTTGCCCTGCTGATGTGGCTCAACCATGCGCCGCGCATAGCCGGCCAACAAACTCCAGGCCAGCCCCGCTGCCATCCCCGCAAGGAATCGCGCCAGCAGCGTCAGCCCGTAGTGGGACGACAGCGCGGTGATCGAATTGAACAGCAGAAAACCGACGATGGTCAGCAGCAGCACATTGCGTCTACGCCAGCCGCGAGTCGCGATGGTCAGCGGGATCACCGCCAGCACCGAGCCCAGCGCATACGCGGTGACCATCTGCCCGGCCATGGAGGCTGAAACTCCCAGCCCATCGCTGATCAGCGGCAACAGGCCCGCCGGCAGGGTTTCGGTGACGATGCAGATAAAACCGGTCATGGCCAGGGCGAGCAAGGCGCCGATGGGCAAGCGGTCGGGAACGGCGTCTGCCGATAAAGTGGTTGAGGGGGTCACAGGGAAACTCCTTGAGCGAGAGGACTTAAATACCGATCGATATAAATGTTGGGCGCCCCGCGCAGCGTTGTCAACGACTTATGTATCGACTAGTATTTATCTCATCACCCGAGAGGATTTCCACATGGCACAGATGGGCCGCCCCCGCACCTTCGACCGCGATAAGGCCGTGGAACAGGCCATGCACCTGTTCTGGCAGCACGGTTACGACGCGACGTCCCTGAGCCAGTTGAAAGCCGGATTGGGCGGTGGCATCTCCGCGCCGAGTTTCTACGCGGCGTTCGGCTCCAAGGACGCGCTGTTCCAGGAGTGCGTGCAGCGTTATCTGGCGACGTTCGCCCAGGTCACCGAATGCCTCTGGGATGACAGCCTGCCACCGCGCCAGGCCATCGAGACGGCGTTGCGCCAATCGGCACGCATGCAGTGTGAAGAGGGGCATCCCAAAGGCTGCATGGTAGCCCTGGGCGTGATGAGCGCGCCCTCCCCCGAGAACGCACAAGTCACCCATGGGCTGACCCATTCGCGAGAGCGCACACGGGCGGGCATCGTGCATTGTGTCGAGCGCGGCATCCGCGCAGGCCAGTTACCGGCCGAGACCAACGCCCGTGCCATGGCCACGGTCTACGACAGTTTTCTGCAAGGCGTGTCGATCCTGGCCCGGGATGGCGTCGACGCTGATGCCATCGATACTGCCATCGGCCAACTGATGCTGACCTGGGATGTATCCGCCGCTACAGCGCCGCCCATTCGGCGCGATGCTCCAGCAGAAAATCCACAAACGCCCGCACCCGATGCGGTACATAGCGGCCATGGGGATACAGCAAGGTAAACGGCCGTGAGCGACCACCGTAAGGCTGCAACACTTCCACCAGGCTGCCGTTGGCCAACTCCTCCTCGACGATGAACTTGTAGGTCTGGAATAACCCCGCGCCGTGCTTGGCCAGGGTTACGCCACCCAGCACGTCGTCAGAGCAGCTGTAGCCTGCTTCCCCGGCAAACTCCCGCTCCTTGCCGTCCACCTGGAACAGCCAGGAAATGCGCCGCCCGTTGCTCGGCAATTCGTACTGGATGCACTCATGGTTCGGCAAATCCTCCAGGGCCTGGGGCGTGCCGGCACGCTTCAGGTATGACGGCGTCGCGACCACCACCAGCCTGGCGTCTTCCAGCAACCGCGCAATCAGCGTCGAGTCCGGCTGGGCCCGCACGCGAATGGCCAGGTCATAACCTTCGGCGACGAAATCGATGTTGCGGTTGCTGATGTGGATATCCACGCTGACTTGCGGGTACAGCGCACGGAATTTCGGCAGCAGCGGCAGGATCCGGTGATGGCCGTAGGTGGTCGGGATGCTGATGCGCAACAGCCCGGACGGCACCGATTGCGCGCCCATCATTTCCTGCTGGGCTTCCACCAGTTGCGTCAGCGCCTGGCGGCATTGCTCGAAAAATGTCCGGCCGCCATCGGTCAGGCGGATGCTGCGGGTGGTGCGCACAAACAGCCGGGAGCCCAGGCGCTCTTCCAACCGCGAGATGCTGCGGCTCACCGCCGCCGGGGTCACGCCTGCCACCTGGGCGGCGGCGGTAAAGCTGCTGGCCTCGGCGGCCAGGCAGAACAGCTCGATGCTGCCCAGCTGCAAATCTTCGAAATGGCGTTTCATGATGGATTACACCGGGTAGGTCTTTAAGGACTCGCTCACTGCTTCGAAAAACTAAAACAACAACCGCGAAAAATCACAACACTGCACCGCCAACTGCGCCACATTCTGGTTCAAGCCAAACTGCCGATCCCCGCGATGCAACGCCACATACCCGACCCTCGGTAGCGCCGGTTCCGTCACCAGCGCGCGCAGCTCCCCGCGCTCGATCAAATGCGACAAACACCCCTTGGGCAAATAACTCACCCCCACCCCCGACAGCGCCAGCCCGACCTGCACCAACAGGTTATGACTGGTCAACTTGCGCGGCATCTGCACAGCATGCGCTGCCAACCAGCGCTCATAAATCAGCCCCGTCCCCGAGTGCGAACCCTGGGTCAACACCGTATACCCGGCCAATGCCTCAAGCCCCACCGGATCAGCCTCGCTGACCAACCCCGGTGCGCACATCCAGGCGTTTTCCACACTGCCCAGCGGCGTACTCAGGAAGCGCGAATCACTGTAGGCATCAGGCACGATCACCAGGTCCAGCTCATCACTCTCCAGCTTGCGAAACAGCTCACTGCTCAACTCCACCGACGGCTCGATCTGCACCTTGGGATAGGCCTCGCGCAACGCCTCCACCAGCGCCGGCAACCAGGTGAAAGCCGTCAATTCCGTCACCCCCAGGCGAAACCTGCGCACCAGCACTTCACGGGTGCTGACCCGCTCCAGCATGTAGTCACGACGCTCCAGCAGGTCCTTGGCGTAGTCGAGCAACTCGGCGCCCTTTTCCGTCAACCGCGCATTGCGTTTGCTGCGGTCGAAAATCTCCACATCGAAGGTTTCTTCCAACTCCTGGATGCGCTTGGAAATCGCCGACTGCGACATGTTCAGCTTGTTCGCCGCGGCCTCGAAACTGCCCAGCTCGGCAATCCAGTACAACGCGTCGATTTGCTTGAACGTGATCATCGGCCACCTCCCATGAGAAAAATCGATCCTATCAGATAATAAAATATCGCTAAAACTGTATGTTCATCACTCCTAAGATCTAGCCACAGACCCATAAGATCAATCGGAGTTACAGCCATGTCCTTGCCCGGTTCCCGCATCCTCCCCAACCCACCTCTGGCTTGCGCCGAAGTGCTTGAAGCCTTCACTCACGTGGTCACCCCGCACATCAGCGACAACCTCGGCCGGCACATCGGCGCCCGTGGGCTGAACCGCTACAACCGCACCGGCAAGCTGGTGGGCACCGCGCTCACGGTGAAAACCCGCCCCGGCGACAACCTGCTGATCTACAAGGCCTTGAGCATGCTGGAGCCGGGCCACGTGCTGGTGGTGGACGCCCAGGGCGACACCAACAACGCGGTGATCGGCGAACTGGTCAAGCTCTACGCCCAGCAACGCGGCTGCGTGGGGTTTGTGATTGACGGGGCGATTCGCGATGTCGCGAGCTTCGAGGACACCCCTTGCTACGCCCGCAGCGTGGTGCATTGCGGCCCCTACAAGACCGGCCCGGGCGAGGTGAATGTGCCGGTGTCCATCGGCGGCATGCTGATCAACCCGGGGGATGTGCTGGTGGGTGACGAAGACGGCCTGGTCGCCTTCTCCCAGGCCGACGCCGCCGAAGTGCTGCGCAAGGCCGCGCAACACGCGGCCCATGAAGAGCAAGTCAAAGCCGAAATCGCCAGCGGTGCAGTGCGCCAGAGCTGGATCGACAAGGTGTTGCAACAGGCCGGACTGGCAGGCTGAGGAGAGTCATCATGAGCACTGCCTTTCTGTCCGACCGGGTGCTGGGCATCGCGCCCTCCCCGAGCATCGCCGCCAATGCACTGGTCAGCGAACTGCGCGCCCAGGGCCGGGACATCGTCAACTTCACCGTGGGCGAGCCGGACTTCGATACACCCGCGCATATCCTCGAAGCAGCCAGCGCCGCGATGCACGGTGGCGACACCCACTACACCGCCACCAGCGGCACCCTCGCCCTGCGCCAGGCGATCTGCCTCAAGCTCAAGCGCGATAACCAGCTGGACTATGGGCTGGACGAAGTGATCGCCGGGTGCGGTGGCAAGCACATCATTTATCACGCCCTGGCGGCGACCCTGAATCGCGGCGACGAAGTCATCGTGCACACGCCGTATTGGGTGTCGTACCCGGACATCGCACGGCTGAATGACGCGACGCCGGTGATCATTCCCGGCGACGAGTCACTGGGGTTCAAGCTGTCGCCTCAGGCCCTGGAACAAGCGATCACCCAGCGCAGCAAATGGGTGATCCTCAACAGCCCGAACAACCCCAGCGGCGCGGTGTACAACGAGGCCGAACTGCTGGCCCTGGCCGCGGTGCTGCGGCGCCATCCCCATGTGCTGATCATGGCGGACGAGATCTACGAGCACTTCGTCTACGACGATGCCCGCCACGTTTCCCTGACCCGACTCGCACCGGACCTGAAGCCGCGCACGCTGATCGTCAACGGCGCCTCCAAGGGCTACGCCATGACCGGCTGGCGCCTGGGTTTCGGTGCCGGCCCGGCCTGGCTGATCGCGGCCATTGCCAAGCTGCTTTCGCAAACCACCACCTGCCCCAGTTCCCTCAGCCAGGCTGCCGCAGTTGCCGCCTTCGCTGGCGATCAGGCGCCCATCGCCGGGATGCGCGAGGTGTACCAGCAACGCCGCGAACGCATGCTGGGCCTGCTCGAAGACATTCCCGGCGTGAGCTTCACGCCACCGGATGGCGCGTTCTACGTGTTCGCCAACGTCGCCGGGCTGATGGGCAAGACCACCGCCCACGGCGAGCGGATCGACAGTGACACCCAACTGGCCGAGCACCTGCTGCGGGAACACGGCCTGGCCACCGTAAGCGGCGCGGCGTACGGCATGTCGCCGTATATCCGCCTGTCTTTCGCCAGCTCGCTTGACGTGATTGAAGAAGGTTGCCGTCGCCTGAATGAAGCGTGCCATCGATTGCGCTGACGGATTCCCGCCCCACCCGGCGGCCAGGGATGGCCGCTCATTGACTGCCTAGAACAACACTCATAATCATTGATATAAATGAGGCATTCCCATGCACAAGCCCCGCATCGCGCTGGTCTGGCAAATCCTGATCGGCTTGCTCGCCGGCATCGCCATCGGCGCCCTGCTGCACCGTTTTCCCGAATCCCGGCCGTGGCTGGTGGACAACCTGCTGCAACCGGCGGGCGATATCTTTATCAAGCTGATGAAGATGATCGTCGTGCCCATCGTGTTTGCCTGCATGGTGGTGGGCATTGCCGGGCACGGTGACGGTAAATCCCTGGGACGCATCGGGGTCAAGTCCCTGGGCTATTTCTTCTGCATCACCACCCTGGCGATCATCGTCGGGCTGGTGATGGGCAACCTGCTCAAGCCGGGTGCCGGTACCGAACTGGCCAGCCTGCAAGCGAGTGCCGTGAGCTTGCCCACCAGCAGCGCCGGCGGCGGCCACAGCCTGGGGCAGATCATTGTCGGGATCATTCCGGACAACGTCATCAACGCCATGGCCCAGGGCAGCCTGCTGTCGGTGCTGTTCTTCGCGGTGATGTTTGGCCTCGGGGTTTCGCGCTTGCCCGCCGAGCGCAAGGACCCGGTGATTGCCCTGCTGCGCGGGGTGTCGGAGGCGATGTTCAAGGTCACGTCGATGATCATGGCCTACTCGCCCATCGGCGTGTTCGGGATGATCGCAGTGACCGTGGCCAACTTCGGGTTCAGCTCGCTGTTGCCGTTGGCCAAGCTGATCCTGGTCAGCTACGTGTCGATTGCATTCTTCGTGCTGGTGGTGCTCAACCTGGTGGCGCGGCTGTGGGGGATCAACCTGTTTGCGTTGATGCGACATATCAAGGATGAACTGATCCTGGCGTTCTCCACCGCCAGTTCGGCGGCGGTGATGCCGCAACTGATGAAGAAGCTCGAAACCTACGGCGTGCCGCCTTCACTGGTGAGCTTTGTGGTGCCGGTGGGGTATTCGTTCAACCTGGACGGTGCGTCGCTGTTCCTGGGGATCGGCACGCTGTTTGTGGCGCAGCTGTATGGCATCGACCTGAGCCTGGGCGACCAGGCCCTGCTGGTGGTGACCATGGTGCTGACATCCAAGGGCGCGGCCGGGGTGCCGGGGTTCATGTTCGTGATTCTGTCGGCGACCCTGGCGAGTGCGGGCTTGCCGTTGGAGGGCATCGCCTTCATCGCCGGGGTGTATCGCCTGATGGAAATGCCGACCACCGCGTTGAACGTGCTGGGCAATGCCCTGGCACCGCTGGTGATTGCCAAGTGGGAACGCCGTGAAGGCACCGCTGAAACCTGTGGCGAGGGGGCTTGTCCCCCGTTGGGCTGCGCAGCAGCCCCAATAAGCTCACCGAATTTTCCTGAAAAAACGCGGTGAATTTTCAGGGCTGCTGCGCAGCCCAACGGGGGACAAGCCCCCTCGCCACAAGGTGTGGGTTGCCAGCTCTATCAACGGTGCAGGTCGAGGTCCGACGCCTCATGCCGCTCGCGCAGTTGCTCTGACGGCTCGCCCGACACACGGTTGACCCGGCGCCCACGCTGCACCGCCGGCCGCGCTTCGATGGCATTGGCCCAGCGCACGACGTGCTTGTAATCCTGCACCGAGAGAAACTCCCCCGCCTCATACAAGCGGCCTTTCACCAGGCCGCCGTACCACGGCCAGATCGCCATGTCGGCGATGGTGTACTCATCCCCGGCAATGTATTCGTGCTCGGCCAATTGCTTGTCCAGTACGTCCAGTTGGCGCTTGGTTTCCATGGCGAAGCGGTCGATGGCGTATTCGATCTTGGTCGGCGCGTAGGCATAGAAATGCCCGAAACCACCGCCCAGGTACGGCGCGCTGCCCATCTGCCAGAACAACCACGACAGGCATTCGGCACGGGCCGCCGGTTCGGTGGGCAGGAACGCGCCGAACTTCTCGGCCAGGTACTGCAGGATCGCACCCGACTCGAACACCCGAATCGGCTTGGGCCCGCTGCGGTCCAGCAGCGCGGGAATCTTCGAGTTCGGGTTCACGCCGACGAAGCCGCTGCCGAACTGGTCGCCGTCACCGATCCTGATCAACCACGCATCGTATTCGGCACCCTTGTGACCCAGGGCCAGCAGCTCTTCCAGCAGGATCGTGACCTTCTGGCCATTGGGCGTTGCCAATGAATACAGCTGCAACGGATGACGGCCTACCGGCAATTCCTTGTCGTGGGTCGCGCCGGCAATGGGCCGGTTGATGCTGGCGAAGGTGCCGCCGTTTTGGGTCTTCCAGGTCCAGACTTTTGGCGGTACGTAATCAGTCATGCCACTACTCCTTGGATTCAATGTTCACAACAACTAACGGCAGGAGCGAGCTTGCTCGCGAAAAACTCGAGGGCGCCGTGTTCTTTCAGGATGCCCGCGGTGTGGTCGACGACCTTCGCGAGCACGCTCGCTCCTACAGGTTCTTTTGGGCCAGTTGGGCCATATTCCAGCCGCCACCCAGTGCCTTGATCAGCCCTACGTTGGCGCTTAACTGTTGAGTCTGCAGATCCAGCACCGTGCGCTGTGCCTGCAACGACGCTACCTGCGCCGTCACCACGTCCAGGTACGCCGCGCCACCCTGGCGATAGCGTGCCAGGGACAAGTCCTCGGCGTACTGCGCGGCTGCCGCCGCATCGCGCTGGTCAACCAGGGCGGTGTCGAGCCCGGAGATGATCGAGAGGTTGTTCTCCACCTGCTCGAACGCGGTCAACACTACACCACGATACTTGGCTGCGGCTTCATCGGTTGCCGCCTTGGCACTGTCCACCCCGGCCTGGCGCGCGCCGCCGTCAAAAATCGTCCCCACCAGCGACGGGCCAATTGCCCAGAAAATGTTGGGCGCGCTCAACAAGTGCGCGAACTCATCACTCTGGAAACCACCCTGGGCACTCAGGGTAAGGGCCGGGAACCAGGCGGCTTTCGCCACCCCTATGCGTGCATTGGCCGAGGCAATCCGGCGCTCGGCAGCGGCGATGTCCGGCCGACGCTGCAACAGCGTAGACGGTACACCGGTAGGCACCCCGGGCAAGGCGATATCCGCGACGCTTGGGGCAATCGTGTAGGTCGATGCGGACTCACCCAGCATCGCCGCTATCGAGTGTTCAAGCACTGCACGCTGCACCAAATTCTGGCTCAGCTGCGACTTGACCGTCGACAGTTGGGTACGCGCCCGCGCCACGTCCAGCCCGGAGACGATACCGCCGCCGTGCAAGCCTTCGGTCAGGCTCAAAGCCTTGGCATAGGCATCGCTGGTTTCCTGCAGCAACTGGTCTTGCCGGTCGATGCCACGCAGGCGGATGTAGCTGTCGGCCAATTGCGCCTGCAAACTCAGACGCACTGAGGCCAGGTCGGCCTTGGCGGCCTGGGCGTCGCTGGTGCCGGCGGCAACGGTGTCGCGCACACGGCCCCAGAGGTCGACTTCATAGTCCAGTTCGACCCCCACTGTCCCGGAATCGTAAACATTCGGCGGGCTGGCAGAGCGCAGTGGGCGGGTGTCCGACTGGCGAATGCGCTGGGCATTGCTGGAACCGATCAGCTTTGGAAACAGCCCGGATTGCGCCTGGGCCAAAAACGCCTGGGCCTGGGAATAGTGAGCCAGTGCCGCGCTCAAGTCCGGGTTGCTTTGTAGCAACTGCTGCTCCATCGCGTCCAGTTGCGGGTCCTTGTAGATGTGCCACCAACCGTCGCGACTTGCTTGGTCGTTCGGCGTGCCGACGGTCCACGGTCCCTGGGTATGGAACTGCGCGGCAATGGGTACCTCCGGCACGTCCAGCGGCGGCGCAAGATGGCAGGCGCCCAGGCCCAGGGTCGCGACCAATACCAGGCAAGTGCGCTTAGCCATGGGGTTTGGCCTCCACGGGATTGGCGGCCAGCTGCACCGAATCGTCGTCGGCCAGGCCGTCGGGCGGGGTGTCGATCACGCGGTCGGTGGCGACCAGGCCGCTGCCGATTTCCACGCTGTCACCGAAGTCCCGGGCGATGGTCACGGTCTTGAAGTGCACATGATTATTCGCGTCGAGGGTGGCCACGCGCATGCCCTTGTCATCGAACACCAGGGCGCTGGCAGGCAGGCGCAGCACGTCGGTCTGCACCGGCAAGGTGAACTGCACGCTGGTGTAGCCGCCCGGCAACAGGCGGCTGCCGGGGTTCTCCACCAACAGTTGCACCAGGGTGCTGCCGGACGCGGCGTTCACCGCATCGGCGGTGGCGATCACCTTGGCGTTGAAGGTTTCACCGCGATATTCCGGCACGCTCAGACGTGCCACGGTACCCACCTGGATCTGCGGCGCCGACGACTGCGGCACCTGCACATACACCCGCAGGCGGCTGACGTCGGAGACCGCGAACAGCTCTTTGCCGGTGGCACCACCGGCACTGATCAGCGCCCCCACATCGGTGGAGCGTGCAGTGACCACGCCGGCGAACGGCGCAGTCAAGCGCTGGAAGCCCTTGGTGGCAACCAACTGGTCGACGTTGGCCCTGGCCGCGACCACTTTGGCCTGCTTGGCAGTCAGGTCGCCGGTGCGCTCATCCACGTCCTGGCGCGACACCGAGTCCGACGAAAGCATTGCCTGCCAGCGCTTGGCGGTGGTCTGTGCCAGCGACTCGTCGGCCTGGGCCGAAGCCAGCACGGCCTTGGCTTGCAGCAGTTGCTGATCGAGCTCCGGCGTGTCGATTTCGGCCAGCAGTTGCCCGGCCTTCACGTGGTCGCCGATGTCGACGTTCCAGGTCTTGAGGTAGCCATTGACCCGGGCAAAGATCGACGCCCGGGAGTACGCCTCAAGGCGCCCCGGCAGGTTCAGGATCGGACCCTGGGGCTGCACGCTCGGGGTGATCAGGATCACGCTGGGCAACGCCTGGGCATCGGTCCAGGTTTTCAGGTCATGGGATTCGCTGGCGCGCACGCCGATGCCGAATACCACCACGGCAACCAGGACCACCAGCCCCAGCACCAGCCAGAGCAGACCACGGGATTTACGGCGGGGCGAACCCGAATTGGAAACGGAAGCAGACATGTCAAACCCCTTGAGTGGCGGTGGTCGCAAGCGTGGCGTGCTGACGCCGCCCGTGCACAAGACTGAAAATCAGCGGAACCAGGAACAACGTGGCAATGGTGGCAAAGGCCAGCCCGCCGATGACCGCACGGCCCAGCGGGGCATTCTGTTCGCCGCCCTCCCCCAGGCTCAGCGCCATCGGCGCCATGCCGATGATCATCGAAATCGCGGTCATCAATACCGGGCGCAGACGGGTAAAGCCGGCTTCAAGCGCCGCCTGCACCGCATCCCCGTGCACCGCGAGGCGTTCGCGGCAAAAGCTCACCACGAGGATGGCGTTGGCGGTGGCCACGCCCATGCACATGATCGCCCCGGTCAGCGCCGGTACCGACAGCGGCGTGTGGGTAATGAACAGCATCCACACGATGCCCGCGAGCGCCGCCGGCAAGGCGGTGATGATCACGAACGGGTCAGCCCAGGACTGGAAGTTGACCACGATCAGCAGGTAGATCAGCACCACCGCGCCAAGCAGGCCAAACAGCAAGCCACTGAAGGCCGCGTTCATGGTTTGCACCTGACCCTGCAACAGCACCTTGGAGCCGGTGGGCACTTCGCTGGCGTGGGCGGCGATGATCTTCTGGATGTCGGCGGCGACGGCACCGAGGTCGCGGCCCTGGATTGCGGTCAGCACCTCGACCACCGGCTGGATGTCCGACTGGGTCACCACCGAGTTCGCGTGGCTGCGTTCGATGGACGCCAGGCCGCCGAGGGTCTGGTCTTGCGCCGAACCGGGGCTGCCGCTCAACGGCAGGTTATGCAGGGCGGCCAGGGTGTCGAGGCCGTACTGCGGGGTTTGCATCACAATCGGATAAGACACGCCGTTGGCCGGGTTGAGCCAGAACGTCGGCGCCACCTGGCTGGAACCCGCCAGGTTGACCACCAGGCTGTTGGTCACATCGCGCTCGTTCAGGCCCACCAGTTGGGCCTGGGTACGGTCCACATCGATCTTGAACGTGGGCAGTTGCCGCGACTGCTGGATACGCGCATCCACCACACCCGGCACCCGCCGGATTTCCCGCAGCAACGTGCTGGCGTAGGTGAAGTTGGCGGGCAGGTTATTGCCGCTGACTTGCACATCCACCGGCGCCGAAGAACCGAAGTTGAGGATCTGCCCGACGATGTCCGAAGCCGGGAACGAGAACACCGCATTCGGGAATTCACGGGGCAGCCGCTCCCGCAGTTCGCGCATGTATTCGGCGGTGGGACGATGGCCTTCTTTCAGGCTGATCTGGATGTCGCTGTCCTGTGAACCCACGGTGCCGGTGTTGTTGTAGGCCACGTTGATCCCGCTGATGGCCAGGC
Source organism: Pseudomonas sp. Ag1 (assembly GCF_000278565.1). Lineage (NCBI taxonomy): Bacteria > Pseudomonadati > Pseudomonadota > Gammaproteobacteria > Pseudomonadales > Pseudomonadaceae > Pseudomonas > Pseudomonas sp. Ag1. Next base: position 54,731 of record NZ_AKVH01000087.1, on the reverse strand, counting down.
CGATATTGTCGACGATGGCCGCCAGCTCCCGGGGCTCGATCACGTTATGAATGGTGTTCTCGATCTGCGAGACCAGCCGCGCATTGCTCTCGACCCGCGTGCCGATCGGTGCACGCACATGCAACAGGATCTGCCCGGAGTCGACGTCGGGGAAGAAGTTGCGACCCAGGAATGGCACCAGCGCAAACGACACGGCGACGAACGCCAGCATCGCGATCACCGCGATACGACGGTGGTGCAAGGCACTCTCCAATGCCCCGTGGTAAACCCCGCGAAACGCCTCGAACTGGCGCTCGAACCCGCGCTGGAATTTCACCAGCGGGTTGCTCGACGGCGCCACCACCGGCGTACCGTCCGCATGATGTTCGTGAGGCTTGAGCAGGTAATTGGCGAGGGTCGGCACCAGGGTTCGCGAGAGGATGAACGAGGCGATCATCGCGAAGATCACCGCTTCGGCCATCGGCACAAACAGGAAGCGCGCCACGCCTTCCAGGAAAAACATCGGCACAAACACGATGCAGATACACAGCAGCGACACGAACGCCGGCGTGACGATCTGCGCCGCGCCGTCGAGGATCGCCGTCTCCACCGGCTTGCCCTGTTCCAGGTGCCAGTTGATGTTTTCGATGGTCACCGTAGCGTCATCCACCAGGATCCCCACGGCCAATGCCAGGCCGCCGAGGGTCATGATGTTGAGGGTTTCGCCGAGCGCCGACAGCGTGGCAATCGACGACAGGATGGCCAGCGGGATCGACGTGGCGATGATCACCGTGGAGCGCCAACTGCCGAGGAACAGCAGGATCATCAGGCTGGTCAACGCGGCGGCAATGATCCCTTCCCGGGCGACGCCGCTGATGGCCGAGCGCACGAACAGCGACTGGTCGCCGATCAGGTCGATATTCAGGTTGGGCGGCAAGGCGCCTTTGTTGTCGGCCAGTTTGTCCTTGATCCCGGCGATCACCCCGAGGGTCGACGCCGAACCGGTCTTGAGCACCGGCAGCAGCACGGAGCGGTTGCCGTTGACGTGCACGATGTTGGTCTGCGGCGGGTTGCCGTCACGCACCGTGGCCACGTCACGAATCAACACGGTGGTGCCGTCGGCGGTCTTGATCGGCAGGTTTTCCAGGTCGTGGAAGTCCGTCGGCGAGTTGTTCAGTTGCAGGTTGAACTCGTAGCTGCCGATCTTTTGCGTGCCCACCGGGGTGATCAGGTTCTGCGTGGCCAGGGCAGTGGCCACGTCCTGCGCCGAGAGACCACGGGCCTGCATGCGTGCGGAGTCGAGGTCGATCTGCACCTGGCGGGTCTTGCCGCCGAAGGGGTATGGCAGTGCGGCACCGGGCACCGTGGTCAGCATCAGGCGCACGGTGTTGAGGCCCAGGTCACCGAGTTTCTGTTCGCTGAGGCCTTTGCCGGACAAGGCCAACTGCACGATCGGCACTGTCGAGGCGCTGTAGTTGAGGATCAGCGGCGGCGTGGTGCCCGGCGGCAGTTGACGCAGGATGGCCTGGGACACCGAAGTCATCTGCGCGTTGGCCGTACTGATGTTGACTCCCGGCTGGAAGAACACCTTGACGATGCCGTAGCCGTTCAGCGATTGCGCCTCGATATGGCGGATGTCGTTGACCGTGGTGGTCAGCACCCGCTCGAACGGCGAGGTGATGCGGCCGGCCATCTGGTCGGGCGGCAAGCCGGTGTACTGCCAGATCACGGCAATCACGGGGATGCGAATTTCGGGGAAGATGTCGGTCGGAGTACGCCAGGCCGCGAGCGGGCCCACAATCAGAATGAAAATAGCCAATACCAGGAAGGTATAGGGGCGCCGCAATGCGATGCGCACGAGGTTGAGCATAGATGTGATCCAGACAGGAAGTTGATGACTGAAGGAGGTACCGAACAGCGCTTCCCTCCTGCCCCGCCCGTCTGTGTTCCGGGCCAACTGCACTGACATCCGGTCAAAATAGAGGCATATGCCACGATATAGCGTTTAGTGGCATACGCAACTAATTTGTTGCAGCATGTGTCAATATTCATCTTGCCGGATTAACGTTCGGTTAACCCTTGATCTGTAGCGAGTGATCAGCCTGTGAAATGCGCACCGCCTGTCCTGAATAGCCCGAGCACCTGTTCCAACGGAGCCGTGCGGCGCGCGTCCCGTCGTATGGCGCAGATCTATGACGAGGCGTTTGCGCCGTTTGGTCTGAAGGCCACCCAGTATTCGCTGATGAACCACATCGCCAACGGGGACGCTCCGAAGATGCGCGACCTGGCGCAGTCGTTGGTGATGGATTTGTCGGCCCTGGGGCATACGCTCAAGCCGCTGGTGCGGGATGGGCTTGTGGTGTTGCGGGTGGATGAGTTGGACCGTCGCAGCCGGCGGGTGCTGTTGACCGACGCGGGGCAGCGTAAATACGAAGAGGCGCGGGTGGTGTCCAGGCAGATGGCGGTGCGGTTTGATGAGGTGTTTGGGGCTGAGGCGGCTTGCGAGTTGCGTAAGGCCATGGACTTTATTGCGTCTGATGAGTTTGCTCGGGCGTTGTTGGGTTAGGGGGCATATCGGTTATTTAGGTAATGGCTGATATTGGTTCCGCTCTTGCCGGCATTACTCCGCGGGCCGCCCAAGATCAAAATCAAGAGCGGGCACAGTCAAATGTGGGAGCGGGCTTGCTCGCGAAGGTCGTCAACGATGACGCTGGCATCCTGATTCAACGCGGCGTTCTCGGTTTTTTCGCGAGCAAGCCCGCTCCCACATAAAGCAGCTCTGCTGTTGACCTGCGGGCCCCGTTAACCATGATGGCCGCTGTAAAGATAGCCTGAACAGGTTCACAGGGTATCCCGACTAACGCGATACGCCAGACCGCCCCTGTGTTTTTCCCAACGTCGTGAAAGACACTTGCCTGAGACTCAGCATGAACGAAACACTCGAAGACATTCTGACCAAAGACCTGGCCGTGATTTTCTGCGGCATAAACCCGGGGCTGAAGGCCGCCACCACCGGGCATCACTTCATGGGCAGGAGCAATCGGTTCTGGCGCACGCTGCACCTGGCCGGGTTTACGCCCCATGAAGTGCAGCCGGAGAACGACCGCACGATCCTGCAATACCAGTGTGGACTGACCACGGTGGTGGAGCGGCCTACGGCCCGGGCGGACCAGTTGTCGGCGGATGAATTCAGGGCGGCGGCGGCGGGTTTTGAACGCAAGATCGCACGTTATGCGCCACGGTATGTGGCGTTTCTGGGAAAGGCCGCCTATAGCGCGTTGAGCGGGCAGAAGCAGATTACCTGGGGGCTTCAACCGCACACCCTGGGGTGTGCGGCGGTGTGGGTTCTGCCCAATCCCAGCGGCAGAAACCTTGGGTTTACGCTCGACCAATTGGTGCAGGCGTACCAGCAATTAAGGCTGGCAACACTCAGTCCCGATTAGAACTCAACTTCTCCCACAAAAAGCTGTAGACCAGCGCACTCATATGCGCAGCCTGTGCATTGTCTGCCGCCCCGCCGTGCCCACCTTCGATATTTTCGTAGCACGTCACGTCCTTGCCGGCCTCGATCATCTTCGCCGCCAGCTTGCGGGCGTGGGCTGGATGCACCCGGTCATCGCGGGTCGAGGTCAGGAAAAACACCGGTGGGTAGGCCTTCGCCGGATCGAACAGGTGGTATGGAGAAAACGTCTGGATGTACGCCCACTCTTCAGGTACGTCCGGGTTGCCGTATTCCCCCATCCACGACGCCCCGGCCAACAGGAGGTGATAGCGCTGCATGTCGAGCAAGGGCACCTGGGAGACGATTGCACCGAACAGTTCCGGGTATTGAGTAAGCATATTGCCGACCAACAGACCACCGTTGCTGCCACCCTCCGCGCCCAGATGTCGGGGCGAAGTAATTCCACGGTCGATCAGGTCACGGGCCACTGCGGCAAAATCTTCGTAGGCACGCGGACGGTTCTGCTTGAGTGCGGCCTGGTGCCAGCGTGGGCCGTATTCACCGCCACCGCGAATGTTGGCAACCACGTACACCCCGCCCTTCGAAAGCCAGGCGCGGCCTGCCTTACCGGAGTAATACGGGGTCAGGGAGTATTCAAAGCCGCCGTAACCATAGAGCAAGGTCGGCGCTGTGCCGTTGCGCGGCAGGTCTTTGCCGAGCACCAGGAAATACGGCACACGAGTGCCGTCCCTGGAGACCGCAAAGTGCTGCTCGATCACGTGCTGGCTGGAATCGAAAAAGGCCGGCAGGGTTTTCAGTACCTCGGGCGGATGACCGATCTCGGCCAGCGACAAGGTGGTCGGCGTCAGGTAGTCAGTGGTCACCAGCCAGACGGCATCACTGTCGTCGCTGTCCACTGCGCTGGCATCCACCGTCCCCATGCTCGGCGCCCCGGTGAACGGGCTGTGCTGCCAGCCGTTCGCGCCGGGAGTGAGGACGCTGAGGCGGTTCTTGACGTGATCCAGTACGTTCAGCACCAGGTGATTCAACGTCCAGAAAAACCCTGCCAGCGAGGTGCTGTCCGTAGGGGTGAACAGCACCTCGAAATCCCGCTGGCCTGCCATGAAGCGATCAAACCGGATCGCCAGCAACGAGCCGGCCACAAACACTTCATCAAGCGTCCAGTCCTCCCGCAGTTCCAGCAGCAGCCAGTCTTTGTACACCGACTTTTCCGCTGAGTTCGGCGCGTCGATTTTGCTTAATTGGTTGTCGCTGCCCCGCAGGTACAGCTCGTTGTTGTAGAACGCCAGCGTGCGGCTGACGAAGTCACGCTCGTAGCCGGGCGTGTCGTCGTGCATCGCCGCGATGTACATATCATCCAGCGCGCCTTCATAGACAAGACTGGCGGCACTCAGCGGCGTACCGCGCTGCCACTGCTTGACGATGCGCGGGTAACCGGAACGGGTCATCGACCCTTCACCAAAATCGGTATAGACATAGACGTTGTCACGGTCGATCCAGCCCAGGCCGCCCTTGGACTCGGGCAACTGGAAGCCGTCTTCGACCCAGGTCTTGCTGGCCAGATCAAACTCGCGGGTGACATTCGCATCGGCGCCGCCACGGGACAGCGCCAGCAGGCAGCGCTGGTAGTCCGGGCGCAAGAAATCAGCACCGTGCCACACCCAGTTTTCGCCTTCGGCGGCGTTCAGTGCGTCAAGGTCCAGCAACGTTTCCCAGGCAGGTTGAGGCTTGCGGTACTCCGCCAGCGTGGTGCGACGCCACAGGCCCCGCGGGTGGGCGGCGTCCATCCAGAAGTTGTAGTAATAGGCGCCGACCTTATCGACGTAGGGGATGTTGCTGTCCGAGTCCAGTATCTCCAGCACATCGGCCTTGATCTGCTTGAAGCTGTCGGAGCGGGCGAGCCGGTCTTCGGTCCTGAGGTTCTGGGCGCGTACCCAGTCCAGTGAACGCGTGCCGTCGACGTCTTCAAGCCATTGGTAGGGATCGTTGGACGTTTCGGGAAGTTTTGACATGTTCGAATCCTGTCGAAAAGCAGAAATGGATAGCGTGCCCGACTTTGAGCCTTTCTGAGCGATAAAAAAAGCAAGAAACCGGGTGTGCCAGCCGATCTAATCAGCGATACATGGCGGAGGTACCGCAGGCTGCTACGGCAGGAGGACAGGCGATGGCTGACAAAAACGTGTGGATGCTGATGGGCGCAGACGCAAGCCCCTTCCCAAGCCCCGAGCCGGGAACGCTGGGCGGTCACCGTCGCGGCAAGCGCTATGGAAAGCTCGACTGTCGTGCGGCGCTGGGAGCCATTGCGCGTGGCGGCTACGTGAAAAATCGCGTGTTTTTTCTCGATGAAGCGACGGCTGTCGCCGCGGGATTTCGTCCTTGTGCGGTGTGCATGCCAGCCGAATATCGCCTGTTTCGAGGGCACGCCTGAATCGAGTGTCCGGGACAAATTCCAGGCAAAAAAAAGCCTGCATCGCTGCAGGCTTTTTTACTATCTGGCTCCACGACCTGGACTCGAACCAGGGACCCAATGATTAACAGTCATTTGCTCTACCAACTGAGCTATCGCGGAATGCGCCGTATGTTACTGATTGAAAAGGAGAAGTCAAGCATTCAGTGAGATTTCTGCTTCACCCCAGGTGCGCCGCGCTGGAAAATCACCACGCCACTTCCTGTCACGACGCTGTCATACGTCAACGCCAACATCCGCAGATACCCCGCCCCTACCCTCTTCTTGAAGGACGACACATGCACACTCGCTCAGGCCCGCCAGCGGTAAAAACCCTGCTTGCCCGTTTTATCGTTATCGGATGCAGCCTGACGGTGAGCGCGTGTGACAGTGTGACCAGGAGCACGCCTGTCGCGCCTGCTTCGTTCAAAACCCTGGACGGTGCACCGCCGCTGGTTATCGGCCATCGCGGCCTGCCAGGACTGTACCCGGAAGAAACCCGGGCCTCCTACGAGCATGCAGCCGACGCTGGTGCGGATTCGCTGGAGCTGGACCTGCACATGACCAAGGACTGTGTATTGGTGGCCCGGCACAATCCCTGGTTGAGCGACAACACCAACATCAGCGACGTCGCGAAGACCAATCCCGAAGTTGCACGCCGCAAGCGCACGGTGCCGGGTGTACTGGTTAACGTCAGGTATCCGGCCACTGCAGAAAATGGCCCGGCCCAGTACCTGAGTGATCTGACTGACCCCAACGATCCAAAATCCGTGTTGAAGTCCTTGATCGTGGATGGCGAAGACCATACCAACGACTGGTCAATCAGCGATTTCACCCTGGCCGAACTCAAGCAATGGATCGGCGGCACGACGTATGATGCCCGCGACGAGCGCCCGACCGAACTCAACGGCAAGCTGCCGATCCTGAGTTTCCAGGAAGTGATCGACATCGCGAAAGCCAAAAGCGCCGCCACGGGCCGCGTGATTACCACCTACCCGGAAAGCAAGAACCCGATCTGGAACAATGCCCAGGCCATCGCCAACGGCTGCGGCTCGCCGGGCAGTCATCCGTTCGAAGCGGCGTTTCTCAAGACCCTTGAAGACAACAACCTCAATCGCAAAGACGCGCCGGTGTTCGTGCAGAGCTTCGACCCGAACAGCCTGAAATACCTGCGCTCCATCGGCCTGCAATCCAGGGCGGTTCAACTGGTGGATGGGAACGGGGTGAACTTCAAGACCGGCGAGACCATTTTCATCACCGACAAACCCAACACCTTCGTCAGCGGCCGCCCCTACAGCTGGACCGTCGCCGGCGACCCACGCGCCTTTGGTGCGATGCTGACCCCGGCCGGGCTGGCCGAGGTCAAGACCTACGCCGACGGCATCGGGCCATGGAAGCCGCAAGCGATGTCGCTGACCGCCGCTTCAGCGCAAAACCCCGGCTTGCCCGAGGTCGATACCTTCAAGCCCACCAGCCTGATCAGCGATGCGCACAAGGCCGGCCTGTTCGTGCATATTTTCACCTTCCGCAACGAAGCCAAATACCTGGCAGGTGCCTACAAGGGCAACCCGGCGGCGGAATACATGGCCTTTTTCCGCGCCGGTGTCGACGGTGTGTTTACGGATTTCACGCCGACTGCCGTTGCGGCCCGAACTGCCTACCTTAAAGAAGTCGCGCGCTAAAAAGTCGTGCGCAAAGATGGCGGCCTTATGGGCCGCCATCCTTCAGTCGAGTTGCTCAATCACCCCTCCTGCCTTGAGCTGCCCCAGCTGCTCTGCCGACAACCCGAGGCGCTCGCCCAGTACCTCATCGGTATGCTGCCCCAACATCGGCGCCGGCCTTACATACTCTACCGGCGTGCCTGACATCTTGATCGGGCTGCCGACCATCTCGAACTGCGGATTCCTGGGATGCGGGATCTTCACCATCAACCCACGGGCAATCACCTGCGGCTCTTCCAGGGATTGCGCGATGTTGTTGATCGCCCCCACCGGTACTTTCGAGGCGTGAATACTCGCCACCCACTCGTCCGCCGTGCGCCCCAGGAAGTGCGCCGACAACAGTTCGACAATCTCCGCCCGATGCGCAACCCGATCGGCATTGCGCCGAAAGCGCGGGTCTTCCGGCAGGTGCGGCAAACCGATGCTGTGGCACAGCGCTACAAACTGGCTGTCGTTGCCGCAGGCAATAATGAAGTCGCGGTCGGCGGCGCGGAATACCTGGTACGGCACGATGTTGGCGTGGGCGTTGCCGAAACGCTGCGGCACCTTGCCCGAGGCCAGGTAGTTCATGCTCTGGTTGGCCAGGGTTGCCACTTGTACGTCCAGCAGCGCCATGTCGATGTGTTGGCCAACGCCGGTGCGTTCGCGGCTGAGCAGCGCGGCCTGGATCGCGACGGTGGAATACAGGCCGGTCATCAGGTCGGAGAACGCCACGCCGACTTTTTGCGGGCCGCCGCCGGGCAGGTCGTCGCGTTCGCCGGTGATGCTCATCAGGCCGCCGATGCCCTGGATGATGAAGTCGTAGCCGGGTTCTTCGGCGCGCGGGCCGGTCTGGCCGAAGCCGGTGATGGAGCAGTACACCAACCGTGGATTGATCTCGGCCAGGGTCGCGTAATCCAGGCCATAACGCGCCAGGGAACCGGCCTTGTAGTTTTCGATCAGTACGTCGGAGCTGGCCGCCAGGGCCCGCACCAGTTCCTGGCCTTCGCTGGTGGCCAGGTCAATGGCCACGGATAGTTTGCCGCGGTTGGTGGACTGGTAATAAGACGCCTGCCCGGACGACTCGCCGGTGTCGGTCTTCATCCACGGCGGGCCCCAGCCGCGGGTATCGTCGCCACTCTGTGGCCGTTCGATCTTGATCACTTCCGCGCCCAGGTCGGCCAACACCTGGCCACACCAGGGCCCGGCCAATACCCGGCTTAAATCCAGCACCCGCAAACCTGTCAATGCACCCATTATTCTTGTCCTGTGATGAATCGAAATCAGCCGACTGCCGGCTCTTCATGACGCAGGGAAATCCCCAGCACGGCACGCCGCCGCAGCCAGGGGCTGGGGCGATAACGTGGGTCGTGGGTGAGTTCGCTCATGCGTTGCAAAATCGTGAGGATGCGCCGTGGCCCGAGGGCATCGCCCCAGGCGAGCGGGCCTTGTGGATAACCCAGGCCGAGTTGTACGGCCTGGTCAATGTCGTCGACGCTGGCGATGCGTTGCTGGGCAATGTCGCAGGCCAGGTTGACCACCATCGCCAGGGTGCGCTGGGCAACGAAGCCGACGCTGTCGCTGATCACTGTCACACCTACACCGTCATTGGCGAGCAACGCGTGGGCGGCATCGCGGGTGGCGGTGGACGTCAGCGGGTTTTGCATCAGGGTGCGGTGGCGCGACAGGTCGGTCAGCAGGTCGATGCACAGGGTGCGTGCCGGGTCAGTGTGGAAGCGCTCGCTGGCCGAGGTGGCGTCGAGGCCGTAGGGCGCCAGCAGGCACAACGCTTCAGGCGAAGGCTGCGCCGCGCTTTCAAGGTGTGCGCCCAACTCGATCACCAGGGCGCTGAGGCGCTCGTAGTCTTCGGCGTTTTCGGTGGCGATCCATACCGGCGGGAATTGCTTGATGGAAGGCACCGGCTGCGGCTGCGGCTGCGGGCCGTCGACCACCTGGCCATTTTCATAGCGGTAGAAGCCCTGCCCGCTCTTGCGCCCGAAGCGTCCGCCCACCAGCATCTGGCGGGTCAGGGGCGATGGTTTGTAGCGCGGGTCCTGATAGAACTGGTTGTAGATCGACTCCATCACCGGGTGGGAAACGTCGAGCCCGGTGAGGTCCAGCAGTTCCAGCGGCCCCATGCGAAAGCCTGCGCCTTCACGCAGGATACGGTCGATGTCGCCGCGCTCGGCAATGCCTTCATCGAGCATCTTCAAGGCTTCGGTGCCGTACGCACGGCCGGCGTGGTTGACGATGAAACCCGGAGTGTCCTTGGCGCGCACGCCGCGATGGCCGGTACGGGCGACGAAGGCCAACAGGTCATCGCCGACCTTCGGTGCGGTGGCCAGGCCGTCGATCACTTCGACGACGCGCATCAACGGTACCGGGTTGAAAAAGTGCAGCCCGGCGACCCGTCCAGGGTGTCGGCAGCCGGTGGCGATGGCCGTGACCGACAGCGACGAGGTGTTGGTGGCGAGGATGCACGCCGCGCTGACCACACCTTCCAGCTGCTGCAACAGGCCGCGCTTGGCGTCGAGGTTTTCGACAATGGCTTCCACCACCAGGTCGCAGTCGTGCAGCGCCTCAATGGTGGCGGCGACTTGCAGGTTCGCAAGCGCAGCGTCCACCGCTGCCTGGGTGATCTTGCCCTTGGCGGCCAGCTTCGAGAGCGTGGCGCCGAGGTTATCCCGAGCGGTTTGCGCCGCACCATCGCGGGCATCGAACAAGCGCACCAACACGCCCGCCTGAGCGGCAATCTGTGCAATCCCGGCGCCCATCACGCCGGTGCCTACCAGGCCCATGATCTTGATTGAATCAGCCATTGTCATTCCCCCAGGTAGTTCGCGGTGCGTTTTTCGAAGAACGCCGCGGCGCCCTCCTTCTGGTCTGCCGAATCGAACAGCAGTTGAAAGGCCTTGCGCTCCAACACCAGCGCGCTTTCCAGCGGCAGGTCGGCGCCAGCCAGCATCACTTCCTTGATCTGCTCCACCGCCAGTGGCGGCAAGGCGGCGATCTGCGCGGCCAGTTCCAGGGCGCGGGGGATGGTCTGGTCATCGTCCACCACTTCGCTGAGCATGCCCATGGCCAGGGCTTCCGGGGCCTTGACCATGCAGCCGGTCAACGCGATGCGCATGGCCTGGAACTTACCCACGGCGCGTACCAGGCGCTGGGTGCCACCGGCGCCCGGCATCAGGCCCAGCTTGACCTCGGGCTGGGCGAAGCGCGCCGATTCCCCGGCGACGATCAGGTCGCAATGCATGGCCAGCTCACAACCGCCGCCCAGGGCAAACCCGTTCACCGCGGCGATCACCGGCTTGGGGCAGCGGCTGATGGCTTCCCACAGGTATTCAGTGTGGCGGCGATACATCTCGATCGGGCTGGCGCTGGCGAATTCCTTGATGTCGGCACCGGCCACGAAGAACTGGTCGCCGCCGGTGAGCACGATGGCGCGCACATCACGGCGTTTGGCCAGGGCACGAAAGTGCTCGGCCAGCTCTTCGCGAACCTGGGCGTTCAAGGCGTTTTTCACTTCGGGACGGTGGATGCGTACCACGGCGACGCCATTGTCCTGGACGTCGAGGTGCACTACGGGTTGGTCGAGGCTGGCCACAAATTCTCCTGCTGCAATGTTCTTGTTAGTTCGGATATCGCCAGTTTCGCTATGCGAAACAACATTCCGTATTTAGCGATAATCATAAGGACCGAGTTGCCGTGATGTAAACGTAAAAACCTGAACCTCCGATAAATCGGGCTATAACTCGTTGTTTAGACGAGTTTTATTAAACAAAAAGACAACGCCACGCAAAGTTGATTAGTTTCGCTGTGCGGAATACAATTTTGTTTTGTTGATTTTCTAAAAAAAGGGGGACTAACATGCGCCGTCGAAACCTGGACCCGAACACACCCGAAACACCTGCCGGCAACCACGCCTTCGAGCACTTGCTGATCGATCCGATGAATGCCGACGAGGAAGAAGACAAGGACCGCCAGTTCGTCACCGCCCTGGCCCGTGGCCTGGAATTGCTGCGCTGCTTCACCCCCAGCGAAAGCGTGCTGGGTAACCAGGAGCTGGCGCGCAAGACCGGGCTGCCAAAGCCGACGATTACGCGGATGACCCATACGCTGACCCGCTTGGGCTATCTCAAGCACCTGCCGCAGTCAGGCCGGTATCAGCTGGATGTGGGCGTGATGGCATTCGGTTACGCAATGCTGTCGAACCTGTCGGTGCGGGCCGTGGCCCATCCGCTGATGGAGACGATGGCCAAGTACGCCCAGGCCGCGGTGGCGATGGCCACGCGGGACCGCCTGGACATGGTTTACCTGGACGTGGTCCAGGGTGAAGCCAACATGACCATGCGCCGCCAGGTCGGCACACGGTTGCCGTTGCATTTGAGTTCCGCAGGCCGCGCCTGCCTGGCAGCGATGCCGGAAAACGAGCGGGAATTTATCCTCGACCATATCCGCCAGCGTCATCTGGAGGATTGGCCGGGCATCAGGAAGGGTCTGGAACGTGCCTTCCGGGATTACACCGACTTCGGCTACTGCATGTCGATCGGTGAGTGGCACCGCGATGTAAACGCCATCGCCGTACCGCTGCTGCATGCACAACATGGGCTGCTGACGTTCAACTGTGGCGGACCGAGTTTTCACCTTTCCCGGGAGAAACTCGAGGACGACATCGGGCCCCGTCTCAAGCACATGGTGAACAACATCGAGGCCGCCGCCCGCTAGACAGATCGGTGCAAGGCCTCGGCAGATTGACGACAACAGGCCCGCCGAACGGGCCGCTGAGGAATGCACATGATCCGAGACCCCGAAACGCTTCATCTGTTGCTGGAAACCCTGCAGCAGTTCGTCAACGAGGCGCTGATCCCCCGGGAAAACGAACTGGCCGAGACCGATGACGTCCCGGCGGATATCGTCAGCCAGTTCCGCGATCTGGGCCTGTTTGGCCTGACCTTGCCTGAAGCCTACGGCGGCCTCGGGCTGACCATGGAAGAAGAGGTCAACGTGGCCTTTGAACTGGGCCGCACCTCGCCGGCATTCCGCTCCTACTTCGGCACCAACAACGGCATCGGCTCCATCGGCATCCTGCTGGACGGCACCGAGGCGCAGAAGCAGCACTACCTGCCAAAACTCGCCAGCGGTGAACTGCTCAGTTCGTTCTGCCTGACCGAGCCGGACTCCGGCTCCGACGCCGCCTCGCTGAAAACCACGGCGGTGCGCGACGGTGACCACTATGTCATCAACGGCACCAAGCGCTTTATCACCAACGCCCCCCACGCCGGGATCTACACGGTGATGGCCCGTACCAACCCGGACATCAAGGGCGCGGGCGGCATCAGTGCATTCATTGTCGAGCGCAACACCCCCGGCCTGTCCCTGGGCAAGCGCGACCACAAGATGGGCCAGAAAGGCGCCCACACTTGCGACGTGATATTCGACAACGTGCGCGTACCGGCCGACCAACTGATCGGTGGCGTCGAAGGCGTGGGGTTCAAGACCGCAATGAAGGTGCTCGACAAGGGCCGCCTGCACATTGCCGCCGTCAGCGTCGGGGCCGCCGAGCGCATGCTCAACGATGCCCTGAACTACGCCCTGGAGCGCAAGCAGTTCGGCCAGCCGATCGCCGAGTTCCAGCTGATCCAGGCGATGCTCGCCGACAGCAAGGCCGAGATCTACGCCGCCCGCTGCATGGTGGTGGACGCTGCGCGCAAGCGTGACGAAGGCCTGAACATCGGCACCGAAGCGTCCTGCTCGAAAATGTTCGCCACGGAGATGTGCGGCCGGGTGGCCGACCGTTGTGTGCAGATTCACGGCGGTGCCGGGTATGTGAGCGAGTACGCCATCGAGCGGTTCTATCGCGATGTGCGCTTGTTCCGGCTGTATGAAGGCACTACGCAGATCCAGCAATTGGTGATCGCCCGCAACATGATTCGCGAGGCCAAGCACTGAACCCCGGGAACAACACCAAATCCATGTGGGAGCTGGCTTGCCTGCGATGCAGACAACTCGGTCTGGCAGTAACACCGCGGCGATGCCATCGCAGGCAAGCCAGCTCCTACAGTGACCGTGTTCCAACCGCATTACCGCAACACCCATAACTTGTGCCCTAACAACTACAACAAGGTATCGCTATGGAAGTCGCCGCTTCGGCGGGTGCGTTGTCGCCCGCGCAAAACAAACTGTGGATCATCGTATTCATCTTCTGCTTCCTCGGCCTGCTGATCGACGGTGCCGACTTGATGCTGCTGTCCTACAGCCTCAGCAGCCTCAAGGCCGAGTTCGGCCTGACCAGCGTCGAAGCCGGCAGCCTGGGCAGCTTCACCCTGGCCGGGATGGCCATCGGCGGGATTTACGGCGGTTGGGCCTGTGACCGTTTTGGCCGGGTGAAAACCGTGGTCTGGAGCATCGTGCTGTTCTCCGCCGGCACGGCGATCCTGGGCATGACCCACAGCTATTGGCAGTTCGCGAGCACCCGTTTCTTCGCGTCCCTGGGCCTCGGCGCGCTGTATGTCGCGTGCAACACCCTGATGGCCGAATACGTGCCGACCCGCTATCGCACCACCGTGCTCGGCACCTTGCAGGCCGGTTGGTCGGTGGGCTATATCGTCGCCACCCTGCTCGCCGGCTGGATCCTGCCGAACCACGGCTGGCGCTGGTTGTTCTACGTGGCGATCATCCCGGTGATCCTCGCCGTACTGATGCAACGCCTGGTGCCGGAGCCGCAAGCCTGGATCAAGGCCCAGGCCGAACGTGCCCGGGAAAAGGCCGAAGGCATCAAGCGCGTGTCGGCGAAGAAACCCGACGGCATGTTCAAGCTGATCTTCAGCGACCCGAAAGCCAGCCGCATGTTTATCCTCTGGGCACTGACCGCAGGCTTCCTGCAGTTCGGCTACTACGGCGTGAACAACTGGATGCCGTCGTACCTGGAAGGCGAGCTGGGGATGAACTTCAAGTCGATGACCAGCTACATGGTCGGCACCTACGCGGCGATGATTTTCGGCAAGATCCTCGCCGGGCTCGCGGCAGACCGCCTGGGCCGGCGCCTGGTGTTCGCCGTCGGCGCGCTGGGCACGGCGATTTTCCTGCCGGTGATCGTGCTGTTCCAGAGCCCGGACAACATCCTGTGGATGCTGATTGTGTTCGGTTTCCTGTACGGCATCCCCTACGGCGTGAATGCGACCTACATGACCGAAAGCTTCGAAGCGAAATTTCGCGGCTCGGCAGTGGGCGGCGCCTACAACATTGGCCGAATCGGCGCGGCGGTGGCACCGGCAGCCATTGGTTTCCTGGCGTCCCATGGCTCGATTGGCGTGGGATTCCTGGTCATGGGCGGCGCGTACTTTATCTGCGGCGTAATTCCAGCGCTGTTTATCCGTGACAAGCAGTTCGACCCGCAAAAACAATAAGCCCAACCCGGGGCCCGCGGCGACGCGGCCCCGGCTATAAGACGTGCGGCAGTTATACCCTTAGACAAACCGGGCTAGACTGTACGTCAGTCCTACGGAACTGAAGGAACAGTACGACGCTCTCACCCAGCCTGTAAGACAGTTTTGTGCTTAGAGGCTCATTCGCTTATGAAAACACCGACCCAGACCAACGCAATTGACTTCGACAGCGCCAAATTGCAACGCCTGGGCTTTGGTCAGCCTTCCCTTCTTACACGACGCCCCGCGACGGTTGAGCAACTTCGCCAGCAACTGGGCATGCAATTGCAAACCAGCCTGGAGCCGGAGCATATCCTTGCGTTGTTCTTCCGCGAGATCCAACGCCTGGTGCCGCTGGACGCCCTGCAATACCGCCACGAAGCCAGCGACCTGCGCCTGGAGTACGGTCACCGCGGCCATCATTCGGTGAGCTATGCCCTCAGCCATGAAGGCGAGCACCTTGGCGAACTGGTGTTTCGGCGCAACCAACGCTTTCTCGAAGACGAACTGGCCAACCTGGAATCGCTGCTGGCCACCTTGCTCTACCCGATGCGCAATGCCCTGCTCTACCGTGCGGCGACTCGCAGTGCCCTGCGCGACCCACTGACCGAAACCGGTAACCGCATCGCCATGGACCAGACCCTGCAACGGGAAATCGACATGGCTCGCCGGCACCTGCAACCCCTGTCCTTGCTGATGCTGGACATCGACCACTTCAAGCACATCAACGACAGCCACGGCCATGCCACGGGCGACAAGGTGCTCAAGGCGGTCGCCGCCTCGATCAAGAGCCAGCTGCGCAATGTGGACATGGTGTTCCGGTTTGGCGGGGAAGAGTTTCTGATCCTGCTGTCCAACACCGGCCGGGACGCGGCGTCGATGGTCGGCGAGCGCCTGCGCCAGGCGGCACAGGCCCAGGATTATTGGGCGGATGATGAGCGGATCGAATTGACGGTGAGCCTGGGCTGCTCGACCTTGCTGGCGGGAGAGTCCGCCGAGAGCCTGTTGCGCCGGGCGGACAGCGCCTTGTATGTGGCCAAGCGTGAAGGCCGCAATCGGCTGGCAATGGCGGGGTAATTTACCCCGCCATCACCCCGTTTACGCCTCGCTGGCAACCAGGGCCGGTTGTTTGCGGGGGGCGGCCACCGACTTTTCCAGCTGCATGCAACGTTCCAGGAACAGGTACATGTAGTCGTAGCTCTTGCAGACCGCCTGGCGCAGCTCTACCTGCAGTTCCTTGGTCGGGTTCATGCCGGCCAGGGTGCAGATGATTTCCAGGGCTTCCCAGGGATGTGCGTCATCGTACTGGGCATGCATCTTCAGCCACTTCATCGCGCGCTTGCGGTCTTCCTCAGGGAAAGCCGCGGCATAGACGCCGGTGGAACACACCACGGCGGACCACTCCCCAGTGGCCCCCTCGATGGCGTAGTTGGTGGCGGCAATCGCGACAATCAGCGAATCGGCCGAGCTGGTGTGCCAGCACCAGTGGCTCAGTGCATGCAGCTCCGGCGGCACTTCCTGTGCCTGCAATTCTTCCAGGCTGACACCATGGGCGCGGGCCCAATGCACCCAATAATCGGCGTGGTTGAGTTCCACGCGAATATTGCGCATCAGCCAGCGGCGCGCCATGTCCTCCCCAGGATGGCGGGCAAATTTGGTCTTGGTGAGGTTCTGTGCCATGTACAACGCAAACTGTTCAACCACCGGCCAGCCACCAATCAGGTAGTGGCGCATGGTCTTGGCGCTGAGCTTGTTATCGCGCATGCGCTGGTACAGTTCGTGTTCGACAACGCGACGCTTGCTCTCGCTACAGTCCTGGATCAGCTGTTGCGCCCAGGCGGGGTAACTTGAGGCTTCCATAAGCGGGCCGGTTCTGTTGAATGTGTCGATCACTGTCGGGCTCCTTTTGATTTGTGATATGTACAGACCAGCAAATGTTTCATCGGAACGTGCCAGGCGCCTTGAATAACAGAGGCTGCGGTCGCACAGGTCGACACTGCAAACTATCAAAGGTAAACAACTGCGGTCGCTCGATCAGGTATCCCTGAGCGTAGTCGACCCCGATCTCAAGCAAGGCTTGTTCGATCTGGGGTGTCTCGACAAATTCGGCAATTGTGCGCTTACCCATGACATGACCGATGTGATTGATCACTTCGACCATAGCGCGGTTAATCGGGTCGTCCAGCATATCCTTTACGAAACTTCCATCGATCTTCAAGAAGTCTACAGGTAAATGTTTAAGATATGCGAACGAGGACATCCCGGCGCAGAAGTCATCCAGGGAGAAATGGCACCCTAACTCTTTGAGCTCGTTGATAAAACGAATCGCACTACCCAAATTCGCTATAGCGCTGGTTTCTGTAATTTCAAAACAAATCATTTCCGGTGGAATGCCATAGGCAATGAATTGCTCACGCAGGAACCCAAGAAAGTCCTCATCGCCGATGGTAGTGCCTGACAGATTGATCGCACACATGGCCATGGGCCGGCCCGGGCGCTCACGCATGCAGCCCGCGATGATCTTGAACACGTTCTCCACCACCCAACGGTCCAGGGAGGTCATCAAGCCGTAACGCTCGGCGGCCGGGATAAAACTGTCCGGCAGGATGATCCGCCCCGCCTCGTCATGCAGGCGCAGCAGGATTTCGATATGCCCATCCCCCTGTTCGGTGTGCCCAAGGGGCGCGATTTCCTGGGCGTACAGGCAAAAACGGTTCTCTTCCAGCGCCATGTGCAGGCGTTGCACCCAGGCCATCTCGCCAAAGCGCAGGGACAATTCCGAGTCATCGGCGTGATACACCTGCACCCGGTTGCGGCCCTTTTCCTTGGCCATGTAGCACGCCATGTCGGCGGCTCGCAGGGAAGTCTCCAGGGTGGTCGGGGCGTGCGTGATGTGCACCAGGCCAATGCTCACGGTGGTGACAAACGGCCTGCCCTTCCACACAAAGTGCAGGCTCTGCACGGTGTGGCGCAGGCTTTCGGCGATTTTTTCCGCCACCGGCGCCGGGCAGTTCTCCAGCAGGATGCCGAACTCGTCGCCCCCCAGCCGGGCCAGGGTGTCACCTTCACGCAGGTCGGACTGCAAGAGCGCGCAGATATGCCGCAACAGTTCATCCCCCGCGGCATGCCCGCAGGTGTCGTTGACCAGCTTGAACTGGTCCAAGTCGAGGAACATCAAGGCATGGCGCCCGGTTTGCTGGCGCCCGACGTTGTGCAGCACCTGCTCCAGGCGGAACTCGAACTCGCGGCGGTTGGCCAGGCCGGTCAAGGCGTCGTGGGTGGCCTGCCAGGACAGGTTGGCGATGTACTGGCGTTCCTGTGTCATGTCGTGCAACACCAGCACCGCGCCGACGACTTTGCCGGCACTGCGGATCGGCGCGCCCACCAGGGTGACGGACACGGTGGTGCCATCCAGGCGCTGGATCAGCTTGGAGTGCTCGCTGCCCCCACCGAGCTGGCCGCCCAATATGTGTTCGATCAGGGTAAAGCCGTCGGCCTGGGCATTTTCGTCCAGCAGGTTGAACAGCGCCGCCAGCGGCAGCCCCTGGGCCTGGGCGGCTTTCCAATGGGTCAGGGCTTCGGCGGCCGGGTTCATATACGCAATGGCGCCGTCGACATCGGTGGTGATCACTCCGTCGCCAATCGACTCCAGGGTGATCTGCGCCCGCTCCTTCTCCAACTGGAGCGCGTCGGCAAACGCATGCCGCTGGGCCAGCAGCTTGTGGGTGCGCAACAGCGCCAGCACGATCAAGCCCAGTGCCGTGGCCAGGTTGGTCACCAGCAGCAGGCGCAGAATCATCCGCGAGCCTTCACCCAGGGCATCGCTGAAAGCTTTCGCGGCCGGCGTCACCCCGTCGTTGATCGCGAAGATCCGCTGCTTCCAGCGGTGTACGTCGCTGCCGCTGACCTGATTGGCCATGATCGCTCGGTGCATCTCCTGGGCCAGGTCGTCCAGTTGCACCAGGTAGCCATCGCCCACCGTCCACAGTTCAATGGCTTTTTCCAGGTAACTGAAATGGCGGAAGTTGAGGTACAGCCAGATCAGGCTGGAAACGTCGTCAGGGTGGTTACCGCCCTTGAGGATGCCCTGGCGCGCGGCAGGCAGGTCCGGCGTCGGGCGGTCCAGGGCCAGCCGCAGCTCATGCCCGCCCTGGGGTACGGCAATCGCGTTCTGGTATTTGAGGTAGGTGGCTTCGTCGCGGCTGTCGGCGTAGAGCGTCAGGTAAAAGATCGCGTCTTTCTGGCCCTTGGACCACAGGCTTTCGCCCGCCACATAACCGCGCACCGCCGAGAGTACGTAGAGACTGACGCAGCCTAACAATGCCTGGAACAGCACGACGGCGATAAAAGGCCACACAATGCCCAATAACCGAGGGGTTCCGAGAGTCTGCTTTTGCTTCATGAGGTCCCTTGCACATGCACAACTAAAATACGCACGCGAGTGAAAACCGCTCCTGATAGCTCAGCGTAGGCTAAATCACCGCACTTGTTGCAAGTGTCCGTAAAGTTTGGCGTACAAGCCACCATCAGCAATCAACTGCTGATGGTCGCCATCTTCGGCAATATGGCCGCCATCAAACACCAATACCCGATCCGCCTGTTTCACCGCCGACAGCCTGTGGGCGATGATCAACGTGGTACGGCCACTGAGAAACCGCGCCAGCGCCTGGTGCAGGTTGTATTCGGTTGCCGCATCCAGGGCCGAGGTGGCCTCGTCGAGTATTACCACTTTCGGCTCCGCCAGCACCATCCGTGCAATGGCCAGGCGTTGACGCTGCCCACCGGAAAAGCGCACGCCGGAGCGTCCGACCACGCTGTCCAGGCCCAGCGGCAGCGCCTTGACGGTCGCATCCAGCTGGGCAATTTCCAGCGCCTGCCAACAGGCCTGGTCGCTGCGCTCGCGGCCCATGGTCAGGTTGGCGCGCACCGTATCATTGAACAATGCCGGGTGCTGCAGCACCACGGAGACATTCTCGCGAATCGTCTCCAGGCCGATTTCCTGCTGGGTCGAACCACCGAAGCGAATGCTGCCGGCCTGCGGCGTATACAGCCCCAGCAACAGTTGCACCAGGGTACTTTTGCCGCCGCCGCTGGCGCCGACAATCGCGACTTTTTCACCCGGGGCGATGTTCAGGTTCAACTGGTCCAGCACCAGTTCCTCGCCGTAGCCGAAATTCAGGCCGCGCACTTCGATGCCGACGGTCTCGCGTCCGGTAAACGGATCGGCACCGCCCGCGTATTGCGGTTCATCGGCGCGGGCCAGCAGTTCGTTGATCCGCGTCAGCGCCCCGCCCGCCGCGTAGTAGGCGTATTGCAGGTTCAGCAACTGTTCCACCGGGCTGATCATGAACCACAGGTAACTGAACACCGCGAGCATCTGGCCGATGGACAGGTCGGAAAACAGCACCGTCAGCATCGCCGCCGCACGGAAGATGTCGATACCGAACTGGAACAGCAAGCCACTGGCGCGGCTGGAGGCGTCGCTTTTCCACTGGGAATTGACCGCAAAATCCCGCACTTCCTGGGCCCGCTGGCCCAGGCGACCGAGGAAAAAGCCCTGGCGATTGCCGGCACGCACTTCCTGGATCGCATCGAGGGTTTCGGTGAGCGCCTGGGTGAACCGCGATGTGCTGTCGTTTTCCAGCTTCTTCAGGTGCTTGACCCGCTTGCCCAACTGCACCGTGGCGTAGATCACCAGCGGGTTGAACAGCAGGATCAACAGCGCCAGCTTCCAGTGCATCCACATCAGGATCCCGGAGGTGCCTACCAGGGTGAGCATCGCCACCAGGAACCGGCTGAGGGTTTCACCGACGAATTTGTCCACCGTGTCCAGGTCGGTGACCAGGTGCGTGGTCACCGTGCCGCTGCCCAGGCTTTCGTATTCGCTGAGGGAAATGCGCTTGAGGCGCTCGATCAGCCGCACGCGAATGCGATAGACGATGTCCTTGGCCAGCCGCGCAAACAACCGCGCCTGCAGCACGTTGAACACCAGGGCGCCGCAGCGCAACAGCAACGTCACCAGCAACATCAGGCCGATATAGCCGGCGGCCTTCTGCCAACCCAGGGGCAATGCGTGGTTCATCACCTTCAGTGCCGCATCGCCATGGCCCAACAGCACTTCGTCCACCAGCAACGGCAGCAGCAATGGAATCGGCACGCTGCACAAGGTTGCCAGCACGGCGACGCCATTGGCGATCCACAGGGATTTCTTGTGATGCAGCGCCAGGCGGCGGACTTCCGCCCAGGTCAGCCGGTCGACACGCTTGGGTTGCTCAACGGGATCGGGCTGATCATGCACAGGCAGCTCGCTCCAGCCAGCGGCTCAGCAGCGGCGCCAATTCGGACAGCGGCTGATAGCCGTTGGTCAGCAGCGCCAGTTGCCCATTACGCTCCGCCAGCAAGGTCGGGAAACCGGCGATGCCCAGGTCCTGGACCCAGGTGAAATCCGCCGCGGTGGCCGCGTGCTGGTCGGCGCGGTCGAAAGCTTCGGCGAACTCGATACGCGGCACGCCGGCGGTCTCGGCCAGTTCCACCAATACGTCGGCGCGGGTCACGTCGCGCCCTTCGACGTAGAACGCCTGCTGGATCAGGCCCAGCAGTTTCCACGCGCAATCCGGCGCCAGGCTGCGGGCAGTGACCACGGCGCGGCAAGCCGGCTCGGTGTCGTAGACAAAACCATCAGGCAGTGCACCTTCACGCTTGAACGGCTGGCCGGTAGCGTCGGTCACGGCCTGCCAATGCTCAAGAATATAGCGCCGGGTCGTCGGCTCCAGCGCCGCGCCACTGCCGGTGCGCAAGCCGCCCACCACCAGGTGCAGCTCCACGCCTGCGGCCTGGGCCTGCTCAACCAGCGCCTTGGCCACCGGGGCGAAACCCCAGCACCAGGAGCACATCGGATCCATTACATAGAGCAGGCGTGCGGACATGGCTCAGGCCTCGGAGGATGGGGATTGCTTGTAGTTGTAGCCAATCGGGTGCGGCATATTGCGGGCCTTGGCCAGTTCAATCTGCTTTTGCCGGTCGATCGCGCTGCGACGGGTCTTCTCTGAAAGCTTATCCCAGCAATGCGGGCAACTGATGCCAGCTACATAGTGTTCGGATGCACGGTCCTCGACGCTGACCGGTGTGCGGCAGGCATGACATTGATCGTAGTCGCCTTCGCTCAAGTCGTGGCGCACGGTCACGCGATTGTCGAACACAAAGCAGTCGCCCTGCCACTTGGTTTCTTCCTGCGGCACCTCTTCGAGGTACTTCAGGATGCCGCCCTTGAGGTGATACACCTCGTCGAAACCCTCGCTGAGCATATAGCTCGAGGCCTTTTCGCAACGAATGCCGCCGGTGCAGAACATGGCGACTTTCTTGTGTTTGGCCGGGTCGAAGTTGGCTTTGATGTAGTCGGGAAATTCGCGGAAGCTGGTGGTCTTCGGGTCGATCGCGCCTTCAAAGGTGCCGATGGACACTTCGTAGTCGTTGCGGGTATCGATCAGCAGCACTTCAGGGTCGCTGATCAGCGCATTCCAGTCCTGCGGCTCGACGTAGGTGCCGACTTTCTTGTTCGGGTCGACGCCTTCGACGCCCAAGGTCACGATCTCTTTCTTGAGCTTGACCTTGGTGCGGTAGAACGGCTGCTCGTCGCAGTACGACTCTTTATGGTCGATGTCGTCCATGCGCGGGTCGTTCTTGAGCCAGGCCATCAAGCCATCAATGCCTTCGCGGCTGCCGGAAACGGTGCCGTTGATGCCTTCTTCGGCAATCAGCAAGGTGCCTTTGATGCCGTTGTCGACCATCGCCTGCAGCAGTGGCTCGCGCAGGGCGACGTAATCTTCGAGGGTGACGAACTTATACAGTGCCGCCACGACAATCGGTTGAGTCATGGGTGTTCTCTCCAGGTGGCTACCCTCGTAAAGGGTGAACCGGATGCAAAAAAAACGCGCCGACTGAGCGGCGCGTTGCGGATTCTAACAAAAATGGCGACGATTATGGACCGCCTCTTACTGTGGCGAGGGAGCTTGCTCCCGCTGGGCTGCGGAGCGGCCCCAACCAGGCAGTTGCAACCTTTCAGAAAGCTCGCGGTGATTGGCAGAAGGGCTGCTGCGCAGCCCAGCGGGAGCAAGCTCCCTCGCCACATCACGCTGATGTGCCACAGTGTCAGTGACCGCCGGCGCAGGTCGGCGAGGCCGGGGCTGCGTCGATTTTCGCCCATTCTTCAGGCGTGTAGGTATGCAGCGCCAACGCATGGAATTCGCTCATCAGGTCACCCAACGTGGCATAGACCTTCTGGTGGCGCTTGACGCGGTTGAGGCCCTCGAACTGCTGGCTGACCAGCACGGCCTTGAAGTGGGTCTGCAACCCACGGCTGTGCATATGGCTTTCATCCAGCACGCTCAAGTGTTCCGGGCTCAGGGCGACGAGTGCCGATTCGATACGCTGTTGCATGGTCATTCCTGTTTACTTCTTCTTGGCCGGGGCCGGGGCTTTTGGCGTCAGCTCGTTGGTCATGTCTTCCAGCAGCTTGTTCACCACAGGTACCGCGCTTTCCAGCTTGGCCTGGGTCATCTGGGCCGATTGCTGGGTCAGCTGGGGCATTTTCTCCAGGACTTTCTTGCCCAGTGGCGACTGGTAGAACGCAACCAGGTCCTTGAGCTCGGATTCGCTGAAGTTGTCGGTGTAGAGCTTGATCATGTCCGGCTTGAGCTTGTTCCAGCCGATGGCCTGGTCCAGGGCGGTGTTGGCCTTGGCCTGGTAGGTGTCCAGGACGGTTTGCTTGGAAGCAGGCGCCTTGGTCTGCTCGAAACGCTGGGCGAACATTTGTTGCACTTGCATGTACACCGGGGTACCCAGCTTGTCGGCATGGGCCAGGGTAAGGAAGGCTTCGGCACTGGCGTTGTGGCTGGCGGTATCGGCAAAAACCTGGCCGCTGGCACATACCAGAGCAACCGCGGTACAGATGGCACGAAGACGAGTCATCGAGTTTCCTTTTCTAGCAGGCGAGGTAAGACCCCAAGGGCGCCCATTCTGCGCCTAAAAAACGCCGCGGCTCAACCCCACGCCTTGTGGGGCCTGGTTTTGCGGGGCTTAATCCGATGAAAAGTCTTTTAAGGGAACCCCACCGGGCGATCAGGGCCTAAACTGCGCAAACGAACCTGAAGGAGTGTGCCCGATGAGCCGTATCGAAACCGACAGCCTGGGAGAAGTGCAAGTCCCGGATGACGCTTACTGGGGTGCGCAGACCCAACGCTCGCTGGTGAACTTCGCCATCGGCGACCAGCGCATGCCCCTGGCTGTGTTGCACGCCCTGGCCCTGATCAAGAAGGCTGCGGCCCGGGTCAACGACCGCAATGGCGACCTGCCCGCCGACATTGCCCGGTTGATCGAACAGGCCGCCGACGAAGTGCTCGCCGGCGAACACGACGACCAGTTTCCCCTGGTGGTGTGGCAGACCGGCAGCGGCACCCAGAGCAACATGAACGCCAACGAAGTGATCGCCGGCCGTGCCAACGAGCTGGCGGGCAAGCCCCGTGGAGGCAAGAGCCCGGTGCATCCCAACGACCACGTCAACCGTTCCCAGAGCTCCAACGACTGCTTCCCCACCGCCATGAGCATCGCCGCCGTGCAGGCCGTCACCGAGAAGCTGTTGCCGGCGATCCGTGAACTGTCTGGTGGTTTGGCAGAGTTGTCGGCGCGCCACATGAAGCTGGTGAAAACCGGCCGCACCCACATGATGGATGCGACGCCCATCACCTTCGGCCAGGAAGTCTCGGCCTTTATAGCGCAACTCGACTACGCCGAACGCGCGATCCGCAGCGCCCTGCCCGCCGTGTGTGAACTGGCCCAGGGTGGTACTGCCGTCGGCACCGGGCTCAATTCGCCCCACGGTTTTGGCGAGGCGATTGCCTCGGAATTGGCCGCGCTGTCGGGCCTGCCGTTTGTCACCGCACCGAACAAATTCGCCGCGCTGTCGGGCCATGAGCCGTTGACCACCCTGCACGGCGCCTTGAAGACCCTGGCCGTGGCCCTGATGAAAATCGCCAACGACCTGCGCCTGCTGGGCTCCGGCCCGCGTGCCGGGCTGGCGGAAGTCAAGTTGCCGGCGAATGAACCGGGCAGCTCGATCATGCCCGGCAAGGTCAACCCGACCCAGTGCGAAGCGCTGTCGATGCTGGCTTGCCAGGTGCTGGGCAATGACGTGACCATTGGCTTCGCCGCCAGCCAGGGCCACTTGCAGTTGAACGTGTACAAGCCGGTGATCATCCACAACCTGCTGGAATCGATCCGCCTGCTGGCCGACGGTTGCAGCAACTTCCAGGAGCACTGCATCGCCGGCCTGGAACCCGACGCCGAGCAAATGGCCGCGCACCTTGAGCGTGGCCTGATGCTGGTGACTGCGCTGAACCCGCACATCGGCTACGACAAGTCCGCCGAGATTGCCAAGAAGGCCTATGCCGAAGGGCTGACCCTACGGGAAGCGGCGCTGAAGCTGGGCTATCTCACGGACGAAGAGTTCGACCAGTGGGTGCGTCCGGAAAACATGCTGGAAGCCGGTCATTAAGACGCCAATCGTGCACGCCGGGCCCTGAGCCCGGCGAACAGCGACGGCGCCAACGCCACGGTCGCAGACCCCAGCACCACCAACACGGCACCGCCGTAGCCGAGGGCATTGATGTCTTCGGCGTGCACATACTCGGGCCACATCCAGGCGGCCAGCGCCACCGCGACGAAAGTCACCAATGGCGTC
This sequence comes from Pseudomonas sp. Ag1, assembly GCF_000278565.1. Lineage (NCBI taxonomy): Bacteria > Pseudomonadati > Pseudomonadota > Gammaproteobacteria > Pseudomonadales > Pseudomonadaceae > Pseudomonas > Pseudomonas sp. Ag1. The sequence goes on along the minus strand of NZ_AKVH01000087.1, from coordinate 28,981 downwards.
AGCGCCAGGGTGGCGCTGACCCGCGAGGCTTCCCAGTGGGCCAGGGCTTCGGCGAATGCGCCGTAGGCAATCAGCGTATTGAAACAGCAGGCCAGCAGCAGCCAGCCTTGCAGCGGGCTCAGTTGCAGCGCTTCCATCGGGTGCGCCCATGGCGTCAGCAAGAGCGCGCAGGACAGGTAGATCACCATCATCACCTGCAACGAATTCCATACCGTCAGCAACTGCTTCTGGCCCAAGGCGTAGAAGGTCCAGATGGTGGTGGCCAGGAGAATCGTCAGCACCCCGGCGGTGTAGCTGCCCAGGGAGGTCAACAACTCGGTCAGGCGCTGGTTGAAGAACAGGCCGAAGCCGATGATCAGCACCAGCAGGCCCATGCCCTGCCCGAGGCTGAAGCGTTCCTTGAACACGAAGACGCTGGCGATCATCAGGAAGATCGGGCCCACCTGTACCACCAGTTGCGCGGTGCCGGGGCTCAGCAGTTTGAGGCCGACCAGGTAGAGCACGTAGTTGCCCATCAGGCCGCACACGGCGATTGCTACCAGCCAGCCACCTTTTGGTCCGAGGGAGCGCCAACTGGGCAGGCGCCTTACGGCGGCGAGATAGATAAACAGACAACTGCCGGAGACGACCAGGCGAAACCAGGTGACGGTGACGGGGTCCATCACCTGCAAGACCTGTTTGAGTTTGATCGGCAGAATGCCCCAGAGCAGCGCGGTCAGCAGGGCCAGGGATAAACCGTAGACCCAACGGCCCGATGAGATGTGCATGAGTGCCCCGAATGCCTGAGGTGGAGGAGGTGCATTCTAGGGGGATGTGAACGGATTGGGATACGGTGCTGATCAAATGTGGGAGCGGGCTTGCTCGCGAAGGCGGTCTATCAGCCAACATTTTCATCGACTGCCCCGCCGCATTCGCGAGCAAGTCGAATCGTCGCACCGCCACTCCCACACTGAGTCAGCGTACGGCTTCGAACAAGCCGGTGGCCCCCATGCCGCCGCCCACACACATAGTGACAATGCCGTAACGCAACTTGCGCCGCTGCAACTCACGCACCAGATGCCCCACCTGCCGCGACCCCGTCATCCCAAACGGATGCCCGATGGAAATCGACCCGCCGTTGACGTTGTACTTGGCGTTATCAATTTCCAGCCGATTACGCGCATAAAGGCACTGCGAGGCAAACGCCTCATTCAACTCCCACAAATCAATATCCGCCACCGCCAGCCCACGGGCCTTGAGCAACTTGGGCACCGAAAACACCGGCCCGATCCCCATCTCATCCGGCTCACACCCCGCCACCGTAAACCCGCGAAAAAACGCCTTGGGCTTAAGCCCCAGTTCCAGCGCTTTTTCCAGGCTCATCACCAGTGTCATGGAAGCCCCATCAGACAACTGCGACGAATTCCCCGCCGTCACCGACCCATCCTCCGCAAACACCGGCTTCAATCCCGCAAGACTGGCCAACGTCGTATCCGGACGATTGCAATCATCCCGATCCACCACCCCCTCCAACACCTGCACCGCGCCAGTGTTCTTGTCCTCAACCTTGTACTTCACCGCCATCGGAACGATTTCATCATCGAACAACCCGTCAGCCTGGGCCTGAGCCGTACGCTGCTGGCTTTGCAGCGCATACAGATCCTGCTCTTCACGACTGACGTGATACCGCCGCGCAACGATTTCCGCCGTCTGCCCCATGGGAAAGTAAATGCCCGGCACCTGCTCCTTGAGCAACGGATTGATCAGGTTATCGGTGTTGACGCTCTTCATGGTCAGGCTGATGGACTCGACCCCACCGGCGACAATGATCTCGCTGCAACCGGAAGCAATCTGGTTGGCGGCGATCGCAATCGCCTGCAACCCCGAGGAACAGAAACGGTTGAGGGTCATGCCCGCCGTACCGGTACCCAGTTGCGACAACACCGCCACATTGCGGCCGATGTTGTAGCCCTGGGCACCTTCGTTGGAACCGGCGCCGACGATGCAGTCCTCGACCGTGGCCGGGTCGATGCCGTTGCGGGTCAGCAACGCGTTCACGCAATGGGCAGCCATGTCATCGGGACGGGTCTGGTTGAACTTGCCGCGAAAGGACTTGGCCAGGCCGGTTCGCACGCTGTCGACGATCACTACTTCACGCATGGGCTACCTCAATTGTTGTGGTTGTTGAGAGATGGATCGAGCATAGATCCCGCCCTCTTCAACCGCGACAATCATTCACCCCGCGTATGCAAAAGCATGGCGTTACTTCTTCTTGTCATGCTTGTCGGTCTTGTCGAACGCTTCCTCCAGCGCCCGGTTGATGGTGCGCAGTACCTTCACCCGCGCCCAGCGCTTGTCGTTGGCTTCAACCAGCGTCCACGGCGCAATCTCGGTGCTGGTGCGGTCTACCATGTCGCCCACCGCCGCCCGGTAGTCGTCCCACTTCTCGCGGTTACGCCAGTCGTCCTCGGTGATCTTGAAGCGTTTGAACGGAATTTCCTCGCGGGCCTGGAACCGCTCCAGCTGCGTCTGCTTGTCGATCGCCAGCCAGAACTTGACCACGATCACCCCGGCGTCGCGCAGTTGCTCTTCGAAGTCGTTGATCTCGCCGTAGGCGCGCATCCAGTCCGTCGGCGTGCAGAAGCCTTCGATGCGTTCCACCAGCACCCGGCCATACCAGGAGCGGTCGAACACGGTGAACATGCCCCGCGCCGGAATCTTCTGCCAGAAACGCCACAGGTAAGGCTGGGCGCGCTCGTCTTCACTGGGCGCGGCGATCGGCACGATGTGGTACTGCCGGGGATCGAGGGCTGCCGCCACACGCCGGATGGCCCCACCCTTGCCCGCCGCGTCGTTGCCTTCAAACACCGTCACCAACGCGTGCTTGCGCATGCGTTTGTCGCGCATCAGCCCGGAGAACCGTGCCTGCTCGGTAATCAGTTGTTCTTCGTAATCGTCCTTTTCAAGGCTCAGGCTCATGTCCAGGCTGTTCAGCAGGCTCATCTGGTCAACCGCCGATGGCAGCGGCGCCGGGTTCATGCCGCTGGCTTTACCCTTGGGCACTTTCAAGGCGTTTTGCAGGCCTTCGAGCAGGATCTTGCCGACGGTCAGCCCGCGGTAGTGCGCATCGACACCCTCGATCACATACCAAGGCGCATAGTCACGACTGGTGCGGCGCAGGATCCGCTCACCAAAATGCACAAACTTGTCGTAGGTCTTGGACTGCTGCCAGTCCAGCGGGCTGATGCGCCAGCTGTGCAGTGGGTCGTCCTGCAAGGCCTTGAGCCGGGATTTCATTTGCTTCTTGGAGAGGTGAAACCAGAACTTGAAGATCAGCGCGCCTTCGTCACACAGCATCTTTTCCAGGCGCTCGGCACCGGCGATGGCCTGGTCGAGCCGCGCATCCTTGATCTCGCCATGGACGCGACTCTGCAGCATCTGGCTGTACCAGTTACCAAAAAAGACCCCCATGCGACCTTTCGCCGGCAGCTGGCGCCAGTAGCGCCAGGCCGGCGGGCGGGCCAGTTCTTCGTCGGTCTGCTGGTCGAAGGTGCGCACCTCGATCAGGCGCGGGTCCATCCATTCATTCAGCAATTTGACGGTTTCACCCTTGCCCGCACCTTCGATGCCATTGATCAGGATGATCACCGGGAAGCGCTTCTGCTGTTGCAGTTCGTACTGCACTTCCAGCAAGGCTTCACGCAGGGCCGGCACTTCGGCGTCGTAGGTGTCTTTGTCGATGGCGTGACCGATTTCGGCAGATTCGAACATGGGCGGCTCCGTTCCAGAAGTGATCAAGACTAGCGGATTGGGCAACAACACGTGGCAGGAAATTCCACAGCGGCTTGCCATGGATCAATGACAACCCTGTTGATCAGCTAGAATGGCCGCCTTGCCTTTGCCGAGCCGCTCATGAACCCCGTATCCCACGCCCAGCTTGACTGGGATGACCAAGGTCGCCCGCACTCGCGGGTCTTCGATGACGTGTACTTCTCCGACAAGTCGGGCCTTGAAGAAACCCGCTACGTGTTCCTCGAACAGAACCGTTTGCAGGAACGCTTTGCGGCGCTGCCGATGGGCGGGCGCTTGGTGATTGGTGAGACGGGCTTCGGCACCGGCCTGAATTTTTTGTGCGCCTGGCAGTTGTTTGATCAACACGCGGTGGCGGGTGCACGCCTGCATTTTGTCAGCGTGGAAAAGTACCCGCTGAGCCACGCCGACCTGCAGCGCGCCCTCGCCCTCTGGCCGGAACTGGCACCGTTCGCCGAGCAGCTGTTGGCGCAATACATCGCGATTCACCAAGGCTTCCAGCGGCTGGTACTGGATAACGGTCGAGTCACCCTGACGTTGCTGATCGGCGACGCCCTGGAGCAATTGCCGCAACTGGACGCACAGGTCGACGCCTGGTTCCTCGACGGTTTCGCCCCGGCCAAGAACCCCGACATGTGGACTGCCGAGCTGTTCGCCGAACTGGCGCGGCTGGCGGCGCCGGGCTCGACCATCAGCACCTTTACCAGCACCGGCTGGGTACGGCGGTTGATCAACGCCGCCGGGTTCAAGATGAAGCGCACGCCCGGCATCGGCCACAAGTGGGAAATCCTGCGGGGTGAGTTTCTCGGCTGGCCCGCTGAAACGCCTGCGCCTGCCGCGGCAAAACCCTGGTTTGCGCGCCCACCTGCGGTTTCCGGTGAACGCCATGCACTGGTCATCGGTGGTGGCCTGGCCGGTTGCGCCACGGCGGCCAGCCTGGCGGCACGCGGCTGGCGCGTCAGTTTGCTGGAACGCCACGCAGCGCTCGCACAGGAAGCTTCCGGCAACCCGCAAGGGGTGTTGTACCTCAAGCTTTCCGCCCATGGCACGGCACTTTCGCAGTTGATTCTCAGCGGTTTCGGCCACACCCGGCGCCTGCTGGAACACCTGCAACGTGGCGTGGACTGGGATGGCTGCGGCGTGCTGCAACTGGCCTTCAACGCCAAGGAAGCCGAGCGCCAGGCACAACTGGCCGGCGCTTTTGCCCCAGACCTGTTGCACCTGCTGGATAAAGAGCAGGCACAGGCGTGCGCCGGGATAACGCTGGAGCAAGGTGGGTTGTTCTTCCCCGAGGGCGGCTGGGTTCACCCGCCGGCGCTGTGCGAATGGCAAGCCAGGCACCCGCTGATCGAAGTGCTCCAGCACCACGACGCCCTTGAGCTCAAGCAGGTCGACGGTCAGTGGCAGGCGTTGCAGGGCGATACGGTTCTGGCTCAAGCCAGTGTGGTCGTGCTGGCCGGCGCCGCCGAGATCAAGCGGTTTTCCTTCAGCGCTGACTTGCCCCTCAAGCGCATCCGCGGGCAAATCACTCGCCTGCCGCAAACGGCGCAAAGCCAGGCGTTGGCCACGGTGGTGTGCGCCGAGGGCTACGTCGCCCCGCCACGCCTGGGCGAGCACACCCTCGGTGCCAGCTTCGACTTCAAGAGCGATGACCTTACGCCCACGGTGGCCGAGCACGCGGGCAATCTGCAGATGCTGCGGGAAATCTCCCTCGATTTGCTGCAACGCCTGGGCGCCGACAGCCTGGCACCCGAACAGCTTGAAGGCCGCGCCGCCTTCCGTTGCACCAGCCCGGACTACCTGCCGATCGTCGGGCCGCTGGCGCAGCGAGAGGCGTTTGATCACACCTACGCCGCCCTCGGCAAAGACGCCCGGCAGGTCCCTGATGCGCCGTGCCCGTGGTTGCACGGCGTGTATATCAACAGTGGCCATGGCTCACGGGGGCTGGTCACCGCGCCACTCTGTGCAGAGCTGCTGGCCGCCTGGCTCGACAATGAGCCCCTGCCGCTGCCGCGCAGTGTCAGCGAAGCCTGTCACCCCAATCGCTTCGCGCTGCGTGCCCTGATCCGCGGTAACCCAGGCAAATCCTGAGGGCCACGACGGGCTTGCAACCCGTCAAGGCTCTTTGCCTTATAACGTATTGTTCTAAAACTCCCACAATTTACCCGGGTCAGTCTCTGGGTACCCGCCGTTTTGGCGGGCTGCATTTCTATCCCTCCCCAACGGAAAAACCGGTAAGGAATTTATGTGCGGATTAGCTGGAGAGTTACGTTTCGATCACCAACCTGCCGACCTGGCAGCGGTGGAACGAATCACCCATCACTTGGCACCACGCGGTCCTGACGCGTGGGGCTTCCATGCCCAGGGGCCGATTGCCCTGGGCCATCGACGCCTGAAAATCATGGACCTGTCGGATGGCTCCGCCCAACCGATGGTCGACGCCCAGTTGGGCCTGTCCCTGGCGTTCAACGGCGCGATCTATAACTTCCCGGAATTGCGTGAAGAGCTGGAAGCCCTGGGCTACGCCTTCTATTCCGGTGGCGACACCGAAGTGCTGCTCAAGGGCTACCACGCCTGGGGCGAAGCCCTGCTGCCCAAGCTCAACGGGATGTTCGCCTTCGCCATCTGGGAGCGCGATGCCCAGCGCCTGTTCATCGCCCGTGACCGCCTCGGCGTGAAGCCGCTGTACCTGTCGCGCACCGGCCAGCGCCTGCGTTTTGCCTCGGCCTTGCCGGCGCTGCTCAAGGGTGGCGATATCAACCCGATCCTCGATCCGGTGGCGCTCAATCACTACCTGAACTTCCACGCCGTGGTGCCGGCGCCGCGCACCCTGCTGGCGGGCATTGAAAAGCTGCCGCCCGCCTCCTGGATGCGCATCGACGCCGATGGCAAGACAGAACAGAAAACCTGGTGGACCCTGCCCTACGGCCCCCACGCCGATGAAGCCAACCTGACCCTGGAAGACTGGACCGACCGCGTGCTCGACAGCACCCGCGAAGCCGTGGCGATTCGTCAGCGGGCGGCGGTGGATGTGGGCGTGCTGCTTTCCGGCGGTGTCGATTCCAGCTTGCTGGTGGGCCTGTTGCGGGAAGTCGGCGTGCAGGACCTGTCGACCTTCTCCATCGGTTTTGAAGACGCGGGTGGCGAGCGCGGCGACGAGTTCCAGTATTCAGACTTGATCGCCAAGCATTACGGCACCCGTCACCACCAACTGCGTATCGCCGAAAGCGAAATCATCGAGCAATTGCCGGCGGCGTTCCGCGCCATGAGCGAGCCGATGGTCAGCCATGACTGCATTGCCTTCTACCTGCTGTCCCGGGAAGTGGCCAAGCACTGCAAGGTGGTGCAAAGCGGCCAGGGCGCCGATGAACTGTTCGCCGGTTACCACTGGTACCCGCAGGTGGATGGCGCAAGCGACCCGTACGCGGCCTACCGCGACGCATTTTTCGACCGCAGCTACGACGACTATGCCGCTACCGTCGCGCCGAAATGGTTGACCGCGAATGACGCCGCCGGTGACTTCGTGCGCGAGCATTTCGCCCAGCCCGGCGCCGATGCGGCGGTGGACAAAGCCCTGCGCCTGGACAGCACCGTGATGCTGGTGGATGACCCGGTCAAGCGCGTCGACAACATGACCATGGCCTGGGGCCTGGAAGCGCGCACGCCGTTTCTCGACTATCGCCTGGTAGAACTGTCGGCCCGCGTGCCGGGCAAATTCAAACTGCCGGACGGCGGCAAACAAGTGCTCAAGGAAGCGGCGCGCCGGGTGATCCCGAGCGAGGTCATCGACCGCAAGAAAGGCTACTTCCCGGTGCCCGGCCTCAAGCATTTGCAGGGTGACACCTTGAACTGGGTGCGTGAGCTGCTGCTGGACCCAAGCCAGGACCGCGGCCTGTTCAACCCGGCCATGCTCGACCGCCTGCTCACCGATCCCCAAGGCCAACTGACCCCGTTGCGCGGCTCCAAGCTGTGGCAACTGGCGGCGCTGAACCTGTGGCTCAGCGAACAAGGAATCTGATTCATGAAACCTCATGCCACGGCTTACAGCCAACGCTTGCTGCGAGGCCAGGCGCCCTCCTACGAGCGCCTGCAAGCCCGCTTCGCCGAAGACGGCAGCGAACTGGACCCCACGCCGATTGCCGTGCATTGCGGTTGGGGCCGGCTGTTGATCGGCCACACCTTCCCGGACCCGGCGAGCCTGGCCCTGGAGTTGCTCAACGAGCAGCCCGGCGAGCGGGATATCGCGCTGTATGTGGCGGCGCCGCAGCAGATCCTCGGGATTGATCCCCAGCAGTTGTTTCTCGACCCGTCCGATACCCTGCGCCTGTGGTTCACCGACTATCGTCCGGCGACCCGAGTGTTTCGCGGGTTCCGGATTCGCCGGGTACAAACCGAGGCGGACTGGCAGGCGGTGAACCAGCTGTACCAGGGGCGCGGCATGTTGCCGGTGGACCCGGCGCTGCTCACGCCACGCCATCAAGGCGGCCCGGTGTATTGGCTCGCCGAGGACGAAGACAGCGGCGCGGTGATCGGCAGCGTGATGGGCCTGAACCACCAGAAGGCCTTTCACGATCCGGAGAACGGCTGCAGCCTCTGGTGCCTGGCGGTCGACCCGCAATGTACCCGCCCCGGGGTGGGTGAAGTGCTGGTGCGCCACTTGATCGAACACTTCATGAGCCGTGGCCTGAGCTACCTCGACCTGTCGGTGCTGCACGACAACCGCCAGGCGAAAAGTCTCTACGCCAAGCTTGGCTTTCGCGCGCTGACCACCTTCGCCATCAAGCGCAAGAACGGGATCAACCAGCCGCTGTTCCTCGGCCCTGGCCCGCAGGCGGAGTTCAATCCCTATGCGCGGATCATTGTCGAGGAAGCCCATCGGCGCGGGATCGACGTGCAAGTGGACGATGCCGATGCCGGCTTGTTCACCCTGAGCCACGGTGGCCGCCGGGTGCGCTGCCGCGAATCCCTCAGCGACCTGACCAGCGCCATCAGCATGACTTTGTGCCAGGACAAGAGCCTGACCCACAAGGTGTTCAAGGCCGCAGGCCTGAACCTTCCGGCCCAGCAATTGGCCGGCAGTGCCGATGACAACCTGGAGTTTCTCGACGAGCACCAGCGCATTGTGGTCAAGCCGCTGGATGGTGAACAGGGCCAGGGCGTGGCGGTGGATTTGCAGACCATTGAAGACGTGCAAAAAGCCATTGAAGCGGCCCGCCAGTTCGACTCGCGCGTACTGCTGGAAAGCTTCCACGAAGGCCTCGACCTGCGGATTCTGGTGATCGGTTTCGAAGTGGTCGCCGCCGCCATTCGCCGCCCGGCGGAAGTCACCGGCGATGGCCAGCATTCCATTGGCGCGTTGATCGAAGCCCAGAGCCGCCGACGCCAGGCCGCCACCGATGGCGAAAGCAAAATCCCCCTGGACCATGAAACCCAACGCACCCTGCAGGCGGCCGGCTACGACTACAACAGCATCCTGCCCCGTGGCGAACGCCTGGCGGTGCGACGTACCGCCAACCTGCACACCGGCGGTTGCCTGGAAGACGTCACCGCCATCCTCCACCCGACCCTGGTGGACGCCGCCGTGCGCGCCGCCCGTGCCCTCGACATTCCCATGGTGGGCCTGGACCTGATGGTGCCGGCCGCCGACCAACCGGACTACGTGTTTATCGAAGCCAACGAACGGGCCGGGCTGGCCAACCATGAACCGCAGCCGACGGCTGAAAAGTTCGTGGACCTGTTGTTCCCGCATAGCCAACCGACGGCGTGAATGATCGTTCCCACGCTCTGCGTGGGAACGCAGCCCGTGACGCTCCGCGTCACAAGAGAGGACGCAGAGCGTCCCATGAGGCATTCCCACGCAGAGCGTGGGAACGATCATCCTCAACTCATCAGGAGTCTTTATGACCCGAACCATCCCCGAACCGGATCTCGCTTACCTGCAAAAAGTGCTGCTGGAAATGCTCGCTATTCCCAGCCCCACCGGGTTTACCGACACCATCGTGCGCTACGTTGCCGAGCGCCTCGAAGAGCTGGGCATTCCCTTTGAAATGACCCGGCGCGGCACCATCCGCGCCACCCTCAAGGGCCAGAAAAACAGCCCCGACCGCGCCGTTTCCGCGCACCTGGACACCATCGGCGCCGCCGTGCGGGCGATCAAGGACAATGGCCGCCTGACCCTCGCGCCGGTCGGCTGCTGGTCCAGCCGTTTTGCCGAAGGCAGCCGCGTCAGCCTGTTCACCGATAACGGCGTGATCCGTGGCAGCGTGTTGCCGTTGATGGCCTCCGGTCACGCGTTCAATACGGCCGTGGATGAAATGCCCATCAGTTGGGACCACATCGAACTGCGCCTGGATGCCTACTGCGCCACCCGCGCCGACTGTGACTCCCTGGGTATCAGCGTCGGCGATTTCGTCGCCTTCGACCCGCTGCCGGAATTCACCGAGAGCGGGCATATCAGCGCCCGTCACCTGGACGATAAAGCCGGGGTTGCCGCACTGCTGGCGGCGCTCAAGGCGATTGTCGACAGCGGCCAGCCGCTGCTGATCGACTGCCACCCGCTGTTCACCATCACCGAAGAAACCGGCAGTGGTGCGGCGGCGGCATTGCCGTGGGATGTGAGTGAGTTCGTCGGGATCGATATCGCTCCGGTAGCCCACGAGCAGCACTCCAGCGAGCACGCGGTGAGTGTGGCGATGCAGGATTCCGGCGGGCCGTATGACTATCACCTGTCCCGCCACCTGCTGCGCCTGGCGGCGGAGAATGAGTTGCCGGTGCGCCGCGACCTGTTTCGCTACTACTTCAGCGACGCGCATTCGGCGGTGACCGCCGGCCACGACATTCGTACCGCACTGCTGGCGTTTGGTTGCGATGCCACCCATGGTTATGAGCGCACGCACATCGACAGCCTCGCCGCGCTGAGTCGCCTGCTGGGCGCGTACATCCTCAGCCCGCCGGTGTTCGCCAGCGATGCACAGCCGGCCAAGGGCTCCCTCGACCGGTTCAGTCACCAGATCGAACACGACACACAAATGGAGAGTGATACCCGCGTGCCGTCGGTGGACAGCCTGGTGGGCCAAAAAACCTGAGACTGGCAACTCGGATCCCGGCGCAGTAGCATCGCCGGGATTCCCTAGCCGAGGCTTGTATGCTGATTCCCTACGATGCACTTGAAGTCGACACCCTGACACGCCTCATCGAAGACTTCGTGACCCGCGACGGCACCGACAATGGTGACGACACACCCCTGGAAACACGGGTGCTGCGGGTACGCCAGGCGCTGACCAAGGGCCAGGCGCTGATTGTTTTCGACCCCGAGAGCGAGCAGTGCCAGTTGATGCTCAAGCACGATGTGCCCAAGCACCTGTTCGACTGAGACTCAAGGATTGGGCACAGGCACTGGATGGGTGTTGGCCTGCTGCCCGTGGCGACTGAGGATCTTCTGATAGACCTCCGCCCGGTGCACATTGACCCCCACCGGCGCTTCCACACCCAGCTTCACTTGGGTGCCGTTCACTTCCAGAATGCGCAAAGTGATCTGGTCACCCACCGAAATTATTTCACCTACCGCGCGGCTTAATACCAGCATGGGGTTCGTCCTTTTTAAGTTACCGAACCCCGACCATGCGCTCCCTGCCTGGCACCATCAATGGCCTTCAGGTTAAACAGGCATGCCTTACACATCAGGGTAAATTACCCTACAGACAGGCAGTGAATAATCTCGAATTACACCCAAGAACCAAACGATATGTTCAAATTTGCAGGCGCTCTCTGTGGCTAGAGAGCTTGTTGTGGCGAGGAGCTTGCTGTGGCAAGGGAGCTTGCTCCCGCTGGGTTGCGAAGCAGCCCCCAATAAGGTCAATGCATTCTTTCAGGAAGACTTGGGCGGCTTGTTTTGGGGCTGCTTCGCACCCCAGCGGGAGCAAGCTCCCTCGCCACAACAAGCCCTCGCCACATCAGGTGCTCACCTGAAATTCAACCTTTTACCGCCTGCGACTGAGCTTTCGCCCGCATCTTGTCCGCCATCACGGTCATCTCGTCATACAGCAGTTGCGGGTTCTTCTGTTTCAATGCCCAGGCCATGCGCCCCTGCTCGTGGGGCAGGATCATGAATTGCCCTTCAGCCACCTGCTGGTAGATGTAGTCGGCGATCTGTGCGGCGGTAATCGGCGAGCTTTCCAGCAGCTTGCCCACCTGGGCCTTCATCGCCGGCGTCGGCCCGCGGAACGAGTCCAGCAGGTTCGTCTGGAAGAAGGATGGGCACACCACATGCACGCCGACTTCCTGTTGCTTGAGTTCCACCAGCAGGCTTTCCGAAAGTGCCACCACGCCGGCCTTGGCCACGTTGTAGTTGCTCATGGCCGGGCCCTGCATCAGGGCGGCCATGGACGCGATGTTGATGATGCGGCCCTTGCTCTTTTCCAGCAGCGGCAGGAAGGCTTTGCAGCCCTTGACCACGCCCATCAGGTTGATCGCGATCTGCCAGTCCCAGTCTTCCAGGGACAGTTCGCTGAAGAACCCGCCCGACGCCACACCGGCGTTGTTGACGATCACGTCGATGCCACCGAACTTTTCCTCACAGGCCTGTGCGAACGCGGTGAGCTGGCTGTAGTCGCGCACGTCGCAGCGCTGGGTGAAACCGTCACCGCCGGCCTGGCGTACAAGCTTGAGGGTTTCTTGCAGGCCCGCTTCGCTGACGTCCGACAAGGCCAGTTGCCAACCCTCGCGGGCCCAGCGCAGAGCGATTTCGCGACCCAGGCCAGAACCGGCGCCGGTGATCATCATGCGATTTTGCATAGGAAAGTAGCCTTGTGGTTCACGGAAGAAGTGAGCCGCAGTGTAGCGAAGGTTTTTCCCGCACCCACGCACCATCAGACTGCTGAATGCCCCAGGCAAACCGTGGGCCGGGTCGGATAGCGGGAAACCCGCCAAGTTCCATTTATTTGAACTAAGGACAGTTATTTGCAACGGGGTTAAAGGAAATAAGCAAGTTAGCGAAAAGCTTTAAAAAAACACGGAATTTTCTGCCAAACACATGGGTCGGAGTTATTAAGGCGTCCGTATCAGTTGTCGGGCCTATTCGTTAAATAACAGGTCTTTTCAGAAGACAATAAGGAAAATAAAACATGAGCCTCATTCTTATCATTATTCTGATCCTCCTGCTGGTCGGCGGTCTTCCAGTGTTCCCTCACTCACGTAACTGGGGTTACGGGCCATCGGGTATTCTCGGTACTGTGTTGGTAGTGCTGTTGATTCTGTTGTTGCTCGGCAAGATATAACGCGTTCCAGCGTGCAAAAAAAAGAGGCCTTGAAAGGCCTCTTTTTTTATGCGCGGGTGTTTAGTCCGGCTTGCCGTCCACTACACCGGCGGTGTTGTCCAGCAGGCTCTTGGTAGCGGTCTGCAGGAACGATTCGAGCTTCTGCTTCAACGCAGCCTCGTCCGGCGACTCTGGAATCACTTTCCCGGTCGGGTTGGCGCCCAGTTCGTATTCCCACAACTTCGGCGGCATTTCCTTGGGCAGTACCAGCACGCGGTCACCGGTGAGCAAGGCGACGGTCTGGTCGCTGCCCGACGGCTTGATCACGCCAAAGCCCTTGTCACCTTCCGGCAGGTTGAGCAGGTCGCGGCCCCAGCACTGGTGCAGGGTGTCACCGCCGAGACGGCCCATGATGGTCGGCACGATGTCGATCTGGGTGCCCACGGTGTGGTCACGCTCGCCGAACTTCTCCTGCATGCCCGGTGCGATCATCAGCATCGGCACGTTGAAGCGGCCCAGGTCCATCTCGGTGATCTGCTGCTCGTTGCCGAAGCCGTGGTCGCCCACGATCACGAACAGGGTTTCCTTGAAGTACGGCTCCTTGCGGGCCTTTTCAAAGAACTGGCCCAAGGCCCAGTCGGAGTAACGCATGGCCGTCAAATGCTCGTTGAGGCTGCCACGGTCGGTGACCTTCTCGACCGGCAATGGCGTCGGCAACGCGTACGGCGTGTGGTTGGACAGGGTTTGCAGCAGCGCATAGAACGGCTTGCCGCCTTCACGTGCCTTCAACTCTTCCAGGCCACGGCTGAACATGTCCTGGTCGGACACGCCCCAGGTTGGATCCGAGAACACCGGGTTGACGAAGTCATTACGCCCGATGAAGTTGGTCATGCCCTGGTTGCTGAAGAAGCCCGACTGGTTGTCCCAGGCGAAATCGCCGTTGTAGACGTACACGTCGTCAAACTTGCGGGCGCTGAGCAACTGCGGCAGGCCCGACAGCTTGTGGCTGCCTTCCGGGGTCTGCATCAGGTATTCGAAACCCGGCAGGTTCGGGAAGCAGGCCATGGTGGCGAACATACCCTGGTGGGTGTGGGTGCCGTTGGAGAAGAAGCGGTCGAACAGCAGGCCTTCCTTGGACAGTTTGTCGAAGTACGGCGTGATATTGCCCGGGCGGCCCAGGGCGCCCACCGAGTGACCGGCGAAGCTTTCCATCAGGATAACCACGACGTTCTTGATCGGCAGGGTCTTCTCGGCCGGCGGCGTGAAGTCACGGCGTACCGCGGCGGTGTCGGTGTCGACCAGTTTCTCGGTCGGCAATACCAGCATGTCGCGCACGGTCTGGGTGGCCAGCGGCTGCTCCAGGGTGGCTTTCCAGATGTTCGAACGCTCCTCGGAGAAGCGCGATTTCGCCGCCGCAATCAGCGACAAGGTACCGTTGAGGCCCAACTGGTTGGCGAAGTTCGAGTCGGTGGTGTACACGTCGCCCCAACGCAGTGGCGGGCCCTGGCGCAGGGTGCCACGGATGGCGACCACGGCGACCAGCAGGCAGACCACGAACACCGCGATGCGCGTGTACCACGGCGCTACCTGGCGAGTGCCGATGCTGCCACCGCTGAACGGGCCGCGTGGGCGCGTTGCACGGTCGGCGCCTTTGAAGGCGATGCTCAGGATCAGCGTACCCACGGCCCAGGCCAGCAGGTAGCGCACCACCGGGAAACCGTACCAGAGCATGCTCATCACGGTTTTCGGGTCTTCCTTCACGTACTGGAAGACCAGGCCGTTGAGGCGCTGGTGGAACTCGCGGTAGAAGTCCATTTCCATCAGGCCCAGGAACAGCGCGATGCTGGACGCGACCGTCAGCCACAAGCGGAAGAACCCGCGCGCCGCCATGGCCCGTACGCTGAACAACGCCAGCAGCAGCGGCACCAGCACGTACATCACCAGGCGGATATCCAGGCGCAGGCCGTTGGCGAACGCTTCAAGGAAAGTCGAGGCCGGTGTGTCGAGGATCATCTCGCGGTTGTAGACCAGCAGCGCCAGGCGCAGCAGGGAGAACATCACCATCATGATCAAGGCACAAAGCAGCGTGTACGCCAGATGGGATTTGACGGTCGGTTGCAGCAAGCGATTAGAAGCTCGCTGCTGATTCAGGGCGTCCGGGTTTGCCATGTCGTTTTAGGACCCATTGGAAGTTTAAGTTGCGAATGAATACAGCGGCGCCCCGCCCTCGCCCAGACAGGCTGGGGTAGACGGTGAACGCAATGGCGCAAATGGTGCCCGATCAACGCCGGCAACGCCATTGATTACTCACTCCTGCAGTAGGTGGGCACTCGTTTTAGAGCACTCGACAGGGGAAATAGCCGGCGAATTGTCTTGGATGGAATGTGAAAATTTTGTACAGCGAATATCTCGAAACACAATAACGGGCGTACGGAAACAGATGTGGGAGCGGGCTTGCTCGCGAATACGGTAAATCAGTCGATACATCAGGTGACTGTTACACCGTATTCGCGAGCAAGCCCGCTCCCACACTTACTGTGCCCGCTCTGGATAGCGTTGTTTGGATCAGATCCGCACGTTACCGCGCGGCCCGGCGATCGCCCAGATGATCAAGCCCAGTACCGGCAGCAGCAGGATCAACAGGATCCACAACACTTTGGCGCCGGTACTCGCGCCGCTTTTGAACACGTTGATGATCGCCCAGATATCCAGCGCGAGGATGATCAACCCGATCAGACCATTAAAAGTGGAACCCATGGTGTCGCTCCTAAGTGAGGGCTTGCCTGCTTAGGATAGTCAGCCGTGGCCGGGGGTTCCGTTTTATTTCAGACGTGTACCGCAACCCGCAGGGCTTCCAGCGATGGTTCGCCCTTTATGCCGGTTTCGGCACACAACTCCAGCACCCGTGGCACGTCGTTGCCGTAGACCAGCACAGCCTGGATCTCGTCGTCCAGCAACTGGCTGAAGTTCATCAGCACGTAGCCGCCGTTCTCCGGGTTGAGGGCGCTCATCTGGATCTGGATGCGGTTCAGCGCGGTCAGGGCTTCGGTCTTGGCCAGTTGCTTGGGCTTGAGGTTGAACGCCACGCCGGGGCCAAAGGAGGCGACGATCTGGGCGAACAGGTCCTGGTAAGTGTCGGCCTGGAACAGCACGGTGTCTGGCAGACTGCCAACAACGATCCACTCGCCCAGGGAAATCGGGAAAGTGTCGTCGTAGTTGATGTCCGGGTTGGCGGCCAGGAAAGCGTCGGGATCGGCGTAGGCCTGGGCCGCTTCGTCAGCCACCTTGGCGATCTCGGGTTCGCTCATGCAGCCGGAGCTGATTTTGCTGATGAGTTCGACGAGTGCGGTTTTCATGGGGTGGTCCTGTGGCGGGGCTGATTTTGAGGGCGCAAAGCCTACACCAGTTTTTCCAACTGCGCCGCCGTATCCACCGCCCCCATGGTCTGCGCGGCTGCCAGCGCGGTCACGCCCTGGGCATCGGTGGCCTTGGGATTGGCGCCCTGGCTGATCAGGTAGTCCACCATTTCGGTACGGTTGAACATCGCCGCCATCATCAAGGCGGTGCGACCATCAGAGGATGCGCCTTCGACCAACGCTCCGCCTTCGATCAACGCCTTGACCACCGGCAGGTTGCCCTTGAACGCCGCGCCGGCAATCGGCAGTTGGTTCTTGTCGTTGGCAATCTGGGGGTCGGCCTTGAATTCCAGCAGCACTTTCACCGCGTCCACATGGCCATGGTAGGCCGACAGCATCAACAGCGTATCGCCATTGTGGTTGCGCAGGTTCGGCGGCAAGCCCTTGGCCAGCAACGCCGCCAGCATCGCGGCATCGCCCTTGCGCGCCACATCGAACACCTGCTCGGCAAATTCGGCGGCTTCGTCTTCGGTCATTTGTTTGGCTTGGTCTGACATGTGGGGCTCCTTGTCTGGTGTTTCATAAGGCGCCCAGTCTCGCGATGGAGTTCCCCACTGTCATGCCTTTTTTCCCAAAAGCGGCGATAGGCAGAATCAATAACGGAACTTGCCCGCCTGGATATCCGCCAACAGTTGCCCGGTGACCGGCACATAACTGTCCGACCCAGGCAGCCAGGCAAAGATCGGATCATCACCGGCCTTGCCCGGGTCGAACGCTTCCTCCTTGAGTTTCACCTTCTGGTATTTGAAGGTGCCCGTGGTTTCCATCTTCACCTTGATCCGCAGGAACAACGGCACCGCATACGCGGGCAATTGCCCGTGGGCGAAGGTCAGCAACTCGCGCATGTCCAGGGAAGCCAGGGATTCGGCAGGCGTAATGGCCGCCATGCCCGCGCGGCCGTTGGTGTTTTCAATCTCCACGCCGTAGGCCACCACTTCGGAAATCTGCGGGTGCTGCAGGAAGATGTTCTCGACTTCGGTGGTGGAGACGTTTTCACCTTTCCAGCGGTAGGTGTCCCCCAGCCGGTCAACGAATTGGGCGTGGCCAAAGCCGATATTGCGCAACAGGTCGCCGGTGTTGAAATAACGGTCGCCCTTCTCGAACACGTCGCTGAGCACCACCTTGCGGTTCTTCTCGGGGTCGGTGTAGCCGTCGAACGGTGCCTTGTCATCGATCCTGGCCAGCAGCAGCCCCTGGCCCCCCTTGGGCACTTCGCGCATGAAACCGTCGGCGCCGCGAATCGGCTCACAGCTGTCATGGGCGTAGTCCACCAGTGCCCAGTGCATCAGGGAAAAGCCGATGGTGTTGTCGAAGTTCAGCACATTGGTGAAGCCGATGTTGCCGTCACTGGCGGCGTACAGCTCGCAGATATGATCAACGCCAAAGCGCTGCTTGAACTCAGCCCAAACCCCAGGGCGCAGGCCGTTGCCGATCATCTTTGTCACACGGTTATCACGATCCTGCTCGCTCGCGGGCTGGTCGATCAGGTAGCGGCACAGCTCGCCGACATAACCCAGGGTGGTCGCATTGAATTTGCGCACATCGTCCCAGAACTGGCTGGCGCTGAACTTGCGGCGAATCGCGAACCCCGACGCCCCGGCAATCGCCGAACCCCAGCACACGCACAGGCCAGTGGCGTGATACAGCGGCAAGGTGCAATAGACGACATCCTCGGGCCCCATATCCAGGGCGATGGTGCCGAAACTGGCCGAGGACTTCATCCAGCGGCCATGCTTGAAAATGCCGGCCTTGGGCAAGCCGGTGGTGCCGGAGGTGTAGATATAGAAGCAAGGGTCGTTGAAAAAAATCTGCTGGGTGCTGGCGGGGTTTTCCACCGGGCAGTCGGCGCTGGCAGCCATCAGGTCGACGTAATCCGGCGGCACATGGCTGTGCTGCTGATCGGCAATAAACCAGGTTTTATCCGCCTCGATGGCCACCTGGCTGCGCACGGCCTCGTAGGCCCCTACCAACTCGGCTCCCACCACGATGGCCGCCGGTGCCACCAGGTTGAGGCTATGTACCAGCGCCGCCTGGGTTTGCGAGGTATTGAGCATCGCGCAAATGCCGCCCACCTTGGCCACGGCCAGTACGCTGAGCAACAACTCGGGGCGGTTCTCGATAAACAACGCCACCACGTCGCCCTTGCCGATCCCCTGCTGCTGCAGGTAGTGAGCCATGCGGTTGGCCTGCTGGTTGGCCTGGCGGTAGCTCAGCACCGTGTCGCCATACAGCAGCGCGGCGCCGTCGGGGTTGCGTTGGGTGGCTTGTTCAAAGGTCCAGCCCAGGCCGCACGGCTGGTCGGGATCGGTGATGTTGGCAACGCGGATTCCGCGCACCAGGCGCGGCAGTGCACGGACAATGGTGGGCACCTTACGCAGCATCATGCCCCAGGTGATCATGTCACTTGGCGGGTGGTTCATGGCGGGAACGTCCTTTTTCTTATTGTTCGTATGACCCTCAAGGCACCCATCGCACTGTAAGACCCGCGCCGAATGCCTTGCAGGAAAATACGCCAGCCGTTCTTCGGCTGTACACGCAGGATTTGAAAAGTTTTGTATCCCGAAAGGAAAAGGAATTTTGCGCACCGCCAGGTGGTCACTATGGAAGACCTGCCTTGCGTGCCAGCGGTGAAACACTTGGCAAAACCCCGCAAAATGCAGGATGCACGATGGCCATTCATGCAAATTGCACGAAACTGAAATTCTTAAAATTTTATAACTATTTGATTTATAAGGATTTTTTAAGATAGTCAGTACTGGCACAATCACTGCACCTATCACTCCACGCTGCAAAACATGAGCTAACGGAGCTGATAGACATGAGCCTGATCCAAGATAAATTTTCTTCTGTGTTCTCCAATTTCGACGTCACCACCCAGGCGCGTCCTGATGGCGGCATCCTGCTGACCTTGCGTAACAGCGAAGGCAAGCAGATCAAACGTTCGATCTCTTATCAGCAACTGCACACGGCCGACCAACTGACGTGGGTCATCAGCGCCATTCGCCGCGACCTGGCTGAACAAGCCAGCGACCTGCCACAGATTTCGATGCTGCAAAGCCAGAACCGCTTTGCCCTGCCGACCTACCATTCGGCTTGACCGTCATGCAGGACCCGAACAGGTCGTGGTGCCGTTGCGCACCACGGCCTTTTTTTATTTGCACAATCCCTGTTTCACCGCCTCGTTCACGGCCTGGACCCGGTTAGTCACCTGCAACTTGCCGTAGATGTTGCGCAGGTGAAACTTCACCGTGGCCTGGGAGATGGAGCGAATCCTGCTGATTTCCCACACCGTCTTGCCCTCGACCGCCCAATGCAGGATTTCCCGTTCCTTTGGGGTCAGGGGTTTACCCGACAACATCGCACGCGCCTTGCGGTTGGCAACCGGCGCGCTGTCCGTTTGCGTGGACGGTTGTTCCTGTGGCTCCGAACCGCTCATGCAGGCCCCTCTCTTCATATAGGTCTTGTAACGCCCGAAGTCGGATTACTCCTATTGACAGGCGAATAAATATTGAGACCAGAGAGAGTTACACAAAGAGTGGAAGTAACAAGTAAGGTCAACGATAAACAGCTGTTACCCACAAAACTTCAAGTTTATTCCTACAGCGATTTCCAACCTGAAGGAATTGAAGTTAAAAAAATGCCCCCTGTTCAGGAGGCATTGCCGGACGAACTTAGTCATCAAGCCGAGGAAAACCCTCGGCGATCGCGTCGCCCGTCAGCATGACCGCCAGCCCTTCAGGATCACTGAACAGGCGGATCGCCACAAAGTGCGGGTTCTCCCCCATATCAAACCAGTGCGGGATGCCGCTCGGCACCAAGATCAGGTCGTTTTTCTCGCAGAACACCGCGTACACATAATCTTCGATGTGCAAGGTAAACAGCCCACGACCCGCTACGAAAAAACGCACGTGGTCTTGGGCCATGCGGTGTTCGTCGAGTCGCTCGGCGCGCAATTGGGCTTTCTGCGGGTGATCGTTGCTGACGCGGAGCACATCAACGGTGGTGTAGCCGCGCTCGGTCATCAGCTTGTCGATGGGCGCCTGGTAGGCGGCGATAATCTCAACCTCGCTGGCCCCGGGCTCAAGTCGGGTAGTCGCCTGCCAGCGATCGAACCCCACACCCAGCTCGGCCAGGGTCGAGGCGATATCGTCCTGGTGAGTCAGGACCTTGTTCGGGGTGTCGGGGGTGCAGACGTGGTAAACCGCGAGATAGCTCATCAAACTCTTCCTCTGTCACGGGAGCCGCTCATGGCCGCTCCTCTTGCAATCGAATGCCAATGATTAGGGCGGCGGCCAGGGCCGCGACGCTGGCAATGCTGAAGGTCAGGGTCGGCCCCAGCAGGTTCCAGCTGTAACCTGAATAGAGTGCGCCCAGCGCACCGCCGGTACCGGCCAGTGCCGCATACAGTGCCTGGCCCTGCCCTTGCTGGCGAGCACCAAAGCTGCGTTGCACGAACTGGATGGCCGCCGCGTGGAAGCTGCCGAAGGTCGCCGCGTGCATCACCTGCGCCAGCAACAGCACCCAGAAGAATTCGGCAAAGGAGCCCAGCAGCAACCAGCGCAGTGCGGCCAGCAGGAAACTCGCCATCAACACCCGGCGTACCGAAAAGCGCGTGAGAATCCGGCTCATGGCCAGGAACATCAAGACTTCCGCCACCACGCCCAGCGCCCACAACATGCCGATCACGCCACGGCTGTAACCGAGGTGTTCAAGGTGCAGGGTGAGGAAGGTGTAGTACGGACCATGGCTCATCTGCATCAGCGCCACACACGCATAGAACGCCAGCACGCCGGGGCTGCGCAGTTGCCGCAAAAAGCCGTCACCGGCCAGGCGATTCCCCTGGCTCAGGGGCTGCGCATTCGGCACCCAGAGGCTGGCGCCGATGATGCCGGCCATGATCACCACGACCACCACCGGGTAGATATCCAGGCTCAGCCAGTCGAACAAGCGGCCCATGATCACCACGGTGAGGATAAAACCGATGGAGCCCCACAACCGCACCTGGCTGTAGCGCGAGGTCTGGCCTTGCAGGTGCGCGAGGGTGATGACTTCAAACTGCGGCAGGACCGCGTGCCAGAAGAACGCGTGCAAGGCCATCACCAGCGCCAGCCAGGCGTAGGTCTTGCTGACAAAGATCAACGAGAAACTCACCAGGGTGCACACCGCGCCAAAGCGCACGATGGCCAGGCGCCGGCCGGTGTAATCCCCCAGCCAGCCCCACAGGTTGGGTGCCACGCAGCGCATCAGCATGGGGATGGCCACCAGCTCGCCGATGCGCGCGCTGGAGAACCCAAGGTGATCGAAGTACAACGCCAGGAACGGCGCCGTCGCCCCCAGCAGGGCGAAATAGAACAGGTAGAAGCTGGAGAGTCGCCAGTATGGAAGGCCTTGCGTCAGCATAAGTGACTTGTGGCGAGCGAGCTTGCTCGCGCTGGGGCGCGAAGCGCCCCCACTCGAAGCGCCGCAGTTCTCCAGGTCCTACCGGGTTGCAGGCTTTGGGGCCGCTGCGCAGCCCAGCGCGAGCAAGCTCGCTCGCCACACACGGTCACAGCTGGCCCAATACCGGAGTACTGACTTTTACGTCGGCGTTTTGCCCACGATGGCGCAGCAGGTGGTCCATCAACACGATGGCCATCATCGCTTCGGCAATCGGCGTGGCGCGGATGCCGACGCAAGGGTCGTGACGGCCCTTGGTGATCACGTCCACCGGGTTGCCGTGCACATCGATCGAACGGCCTGGCGTGGTGATGCTGGACGTCGGCTTGAGGGCCAGGTGCGCAACGATCGGCTGGCCGGAGGAAATGCCGCCGAGAATGCCGCCGGCGTTGTTGCTGAGGAAACCTTCCGGGGTCAGCTCGTCACGGTGCTCGGTGCCACGCTGGGCCACACAATCGAACCCGGCGCCGATTTCCACGCCCTTGACCGCGTTGATGCTCATCAGCGCGTGGGCCAGTTCGGCATCGAGGCGGTCGAAGATCGGCTCGCCCAGGCCCGGCATCACGCCTTCGGCAACCACGGTGATCTTGGCGCCGACGGAATCCTGGTCGCGGCGCAACTGGTCCATATAGGCTTCCAGCTCCGGCACTTTATCCGGGTCTGGGCAGAAGAAAGCGTTGTCTTCGACGCTGTCCCAGGTCTTGAACGGGATTTCGATCGGGCCCAGCTGGCTCATGTAGCCGCGGATCACGATGCCCTGGGTCGCCAGGAACTTCTTGGCAATCGCACCGGCCGCCACGCGCATCGCGGTTTCCCGCGCCGAGCTGCGGCCACCGCCACGGTAGTCGCGCTCGCCGTATTTGTGGTGGTAGGTGTAGTCGGCGTGGGCCGGGCGGAACAGGTCCTTGATCGCCGAGTAGTCCTTGGACTTCTGGTCGGTGTTGCGAATCAGCAGGCCGATGGCGCAGCCGGTGGTGCGGCCTTCGAACACGCCGGAGAGGATTTCGACTTCGTCGGCTTCCTGGCGCTGGGTGGTGTGGCGGCTGGTGCCGGGCTTGCGGCGGTCGAGGTCACGCTGCAGGTCTTCCAGG
Organism: Pseudomonas sp. Ag1; assembly: GCF_000278565.1. Classification (NCBI taxonomy): domain Bacteria; kingdom Pseudomonadati; phylum Pseudomonadota; class Gammaproteobacteria; order Pseudomonadales; family Pseudomonadaceae; genus Pseudomonas; species Pseudomonas sp. Ag1. The sequence continues at coordinate 5,995 of NZ_AKVH01000087.1, read as the reverse complement.
GACAACTCGAGGCCCGGCGGGCAGCCGTCGACAATGGCGACCAACGCCGGGCCATGGCTTTCGCCCGCGGTGGTAACAGTGAACAGCTTGCCGTAGGTATTGCCGGACATGCAGGGCGCTCCGTGAAATCAGTTGAATCAAGTCAACCGTAATAACTTAAGGCGGCCAGTATACGCAGGCTAACCGACTAGTTCATCCTCGAAACCTTACCGGTAGACGTTGGTCCAACCGGCACCTTCCTCATGATGGCGCGATGATGCTGCGAGTTCTGCTTTTGACCCTCACTCTGTTTTCCAGCCTTGGCTTCGCCGCCTCCCCTGTCGTGCTGCAACGGCCCATCAGCCTGGACACCGGCAGTGGCGAGCTGTTTGGTTCGCTGTTGTTGCCCAAATCCGACAAGCCGGTGCCGGTGGTGCTGATCATCGCCGGCTCCGGGCCCACCGACCGCAACGGCAACAGCGCCGACGGCGCACGCAACGACAGCCTCAAGCGCCTGGCCTGGGTGCTGGCCAGGCACAACATCGCCAGCGTGCGCTACGACAAGCGCGGCGTGGCCGCCAGCCTTGCCGCCACCCCCGATGAACGCAACCTGACCCTGGATGCCTACGTGTCCGACGCCGTGGCCTGGGGCAAGTTGCTCAAGGCCGACCCACGCATGGGCCCGCTGATTGTGCTGGGCCACAGCGAAGGTGCGCTGGTGGCCGCCCTCGCCGCCCCGCAGCTCAACCCGGCCGGGGTGATTTCCCTGTCGGGCAGTGCGCGCCCGGTGGACCAGGTGATCCGCCAGCAACTGGCCGACCATATGCCTCCAGCGCTGTTACTGCGCAGCAACCAGATTCTCGATCACCTCAAGGCCGGCCAGGTGGACGCCGATGTGCCCACCCCCCTTGAGGGCATTTTCCGCCCCAGCGTGCAGCCCTATCTGATCAGCCTGTTCCGCGCCGACCCTTCGGCGGCCTTTGCCAAATTGACCATGCCGGCGCTGATCGTCCAGGGCACCAATGACCTGCAGGTCGGCGTGGCCGATGCGCAACAACTGCAGAAGGCCAAGCCCGACGCCGAGCTGACGGTGATCGAAGGCATGAACCACGTGATGCGCATCGTGCCCAACAACGTGAAGCAGCAACTGGAGTCCTATAACGACCCGCAGTTGCCGCTGGCGGCTGAACTGGGCACCCGCCTGGTTCGCTTTATCGACGGACTTCGCGCCAGTTAAGCGAGTATTGCCCTCCAGTCCTGAGCAAAACGGCCGATAAGCCATGGGTCGACAGCAAAAAGCCTGTCGGCCCGCAGAGCTTGGACAGGATCGCGCCGAATGACGAACACCGAAGCAACACCCGAACCTACCGCCGACACCACGGCTGACACCGAGGCCGCCGCATCGGCCGCGTTACCGTGGGCGGAGGTGCAGGCCGAACATTTCAAGATGCTGCGCCTGGCCCCTTTGGCCACCGACCGTGCCACGGGCGTGCGGCCCCTGCGCTTTGTGCAGTTTGGCTGGGCCGAACGCAACAACAAGGACCACAGCCTGCTGCGCATGGTCATTCAGTTGCCGGGCCAGCGGGTGCGCCGGGAACAGAACCATTTGGATATCTGGGTCGATCACGCGACCCATCGGGTGCACTTTGGCCCGGGCAACAGCCTGGAGATCGAGCCGGCTAACCGCGGCATCGGCCGTTTCCTGGTAGCCCAGGGCGCCGCCTGGGCGAAAAAGAAGTGGTCGCACTACCGCGTCGACGGCGTCGACCTGGCCAACAAGGACGCCCTCAACGAAGCCACGCGCCTGCGCCGGGATCACTTCCTGCGTATCCAGGGCTTTGATGTGGCGTACGCCGATGTCCAGCATTTGAAGGGCAACGTGCAGCCGGGCAAGGTCAGCGATGTGCTGGACAGCTGGAACACCGAAAAGCTGCAGTTCGTGGAGATTCTGGAAGCGGCGCAGATGCTGCAACAGGCCGAGCAGAACCTGGCGGAACAGGAAGTGAAACTGCGCAAGGAAGAGGAAAAAGTCACCAAGTTCAAGCGCGAAGACAGCGGGTTGCGCTTCACGATTACGTGCCTGGTGGCGTTTACCGTGTTTCAGGCGGGGTTGTTGATCTGGATTGCGACGCATCGGTAATCCGGTTTATCAATTGAAACCGGATCAAAATGTGGGAGCGGGCTTGCTCGCGAATGCGGTGTGTCAGTCACCGGATATCTTGACTGAGCCACCGCATTCGCGAGCAAGCCCGCTCCCACACTGACCGCGTTACCCACTTGGAAGCGGTTAAATCCTGGCGGCAAACACCGCCTGATGCGCCCGGCACTGCTCGGCCGTCAACATGAACACGCCATGCCCGCCGCGCTGGAACTCCAGCCAGGCGAAGTCCACTTCGGGGTACAACGCCTCGACGTGAACCTGGCTGTTGCCCACCTCGACAATCAGCAAGCCCTTCTCGGTCAAGTGATCTGCCGCCTCGGCCAGCATCCGCCGAACCAGGTTCAAGCCGTCGTCACCGCAGGCCAGGCCCAGCTCCGGCTCGTGCTGGTATTCATCCGGCATGTCGGCAAAGTCTTCGGCGTCGACATACGGCGGGTTGGACACGATCAGGTCAAAACGCTGGCCCGGCAAACCATCAAAGCCGTCGCCCTGAACGGTATACACGCGCTCATCGACGCCATGGCGCTCGATGTTCTGGTTGGCAACCTCCAGCGCTTCGAAGGACAGGTCGCCCAGTACCACTTCGGCGTCCTGGAACTCGTAGGCGCAGGCAATACCGATGCAACCGGAACCGGTGCACAGGTCCAGAATGCGCGCCGGCGGTGTGCCCAGCCACGGTTCGAAGCGGTTTTCGATCAGTTCGCCAATCGGTGAGCGGGGAATCAATACACGCTCATCAACGATAAACGACATGCCGCAGAACCAGGCTTCCTTCAACAGGTAAGCGGTCGGCACACGCTCGTGGATACGGCGGTGCAGCAACCGTTGCACGTGGGAGATTTCCTCTTCTTCCAGGTTGCAATCCAGGTAACTGTCGGCAATTTCCCATGGCAGGTGCAAGGCGCCGAGCACCAGTTGCCGGGCTTCGTCCCAGGCGTTGTCGGTGCCATGGCCAAAAAACAGGTCTTCCCCATGGAAACGGCTGACGGCCCATCGGATGTGGTCGCGCAAGGTGCGCAGGCGGGAAGTGATCACGGGGGCAAGCTCCTGGAAAAAACGACCGGCGATTCTAACAGTCTTAAGCTGTACCGACGATGTACGAAAAAACCCTTTGCCGCACGTCGGATTTCATCTTAAACGTGGTTTTTGCCTAAACGTAGTGCCCTATTGACATCGCTGCACGCCAACAACGGCGTACCTTACGATGGTAGCGATTCACAGAAGCGCTCAGCCAGAGGACAATGTCACAAAAGCCCCACTCACAGGAGCCCCAGAATGTCCGTTCCAAAGACGATGTTTCAACTCAGCGGTCGTGGTTACGCAGCGGCGAACCTGAACCATGCGACCCTCGTGATCATCGACGCCCAGAAGGAATACCTCAGTGGTCCCCTCGCCCTCTCGGGCATGGACGCTGCTGTCGAAAATATCAAGCAACTGGCGGCTGCCGCGCGCAACGCCGGGCGCCCGATCGTGCATGTGCGCCACCTGGGCACTGTCGGCGGGTTGTTTGACCCTCAGGGCGAGCGCGGTGAGTTCATTCCTGGCCTTGAGCCACAGGCCGACGAAACCATCATCGGCAAGCTGCTGCCCAGCGCCTTCCACGGCACCGGCCTGGAGAAACACCTGCAAGACCTCGGTTCCCTGGACCTGATCGTCTGCGGCTTCATGAGCCACTCCAGCGTCAGCACCACGGTGCGTGCGGCAAAAAACCTGGGCTTTCGCTGCACCCTGGTGGAAGACGCCTGCGCCACCCGCGACCTGCCTTACAAGGGCGGCATCCTCAGCGCCGACCATGTGCAGCAGACTGAAATGGCCATCATGGCTGACAACTTCGCCACCCTCGCCTTGACCAAAGATCTGATCTGATCGACCTTCGATGAGCGGGTAGCCGCCCGCTCATCCGCAAATACCTGTCATTTGCTGCAATTGCCTCTGTACCCGGAACAACCTGTGTATCTTCCGGTCGAAGGGCCGATACCCTGGAGGAAAGGTCGGAATGAAGATATCCGATGGTTTTGATGCTCGTCGCTTGCGCCCCAAGGGCCCGAGCAACTGGCGTCTGCGCATCGGCGCCGGCTTTGCCGCGCTGTTGGCGATAGGTGGCGTACTACTGGCAATTGCTGGCGGCGCTGGTTTGGTTGGACACTCACCGGCCCTGGGCGAGCTGAATGCCAGCCCTGGCGGTTCTGCAATACTCTTGGTCATCGGCCTGCTGGTGCTGTGGTTCGGCGTATGGCTGTGGCGCCGTTGCCGTCGGCGCATGCGCCAACCGCTGTCACTGAACATCGCTTCGCACCTGATGAAAAAGCACGACTGATGGCGTACAGATAGCGTTTGTTGCGCATCAAGCCGCCGCGATTAGGTAAACTGCCCGCCCTTCGCGGAGGCTGACATGCAAGACGACGATTTTTCCCTATTCAAGAACGAGCTGCGCGGCGTCAAGCCGATCAAGCATGATCGCGCCGACACCGGCAAACCCAAGACCGATCGCGCCCAGATCGCCAAGCTGCGCCAGGCCGCGACCGTGCGCACGGACGCCACCACCGTGGACGGCCTGTCGGATCAATTCGTTATCGATGTAGGTCCCGAAGACGAGTTGATGTGGGCCCGCGACGGCGTGCAGGAAAGCCAGATGCGCAAGCTCAAGGTCGGCCAGATCCCGTTCGAGGGCAGTCTCGACCTGCACGGCATGACCGTCGAAAAAGCCCGCGAAACCCTCTGGGCGTTCCTCGCCGAAGCCACCAAATTCGAAATCCGCTGCGTGCGCGTCACCCACGGCAAGGCCGTGCGCCTGGACGGCAAGCGGCCGATGATCAAAAGCCACGTCAACACCTGGTTGCGCCAGCACTCCCAGGTGCTGGGTTTTACCTCGTGCCAGCCACGTCACGGCGGCGCTGGCGCGGTGTATGTGATGCTCAAGCGCACCATGATGGAAGGCCGCGACGAGTAACAAGTGCCATCGTCAGGCTTGCAGCGATGTGTTGGCCGCCGTACCCTTGCCCTTTGCGAAAATCCCACTAGGTAGTTTCATGTCCCTGGAACAGAATTACACCGCGATTCTCGGCCAACTCGGCGAGGACGTTTCCCGCGAGGGCCTGCTCGACACGCCAAAACGTGCCGCCAAGGCCATGCAGTATCTCTGCCGCGGTTATGAACAGACCCTCGAAGAAGTCACCAACGGTGCCTTGTTCAGCTCTGACAACAGCGAAATGGTGCTGGTCAAGGACATCGAGTTGTACTCGCTGTGCGAACACCACCTGCTGCCGTTCATCGGCAAGGCTCACGTCGCGTATATCCCGAGCGGCAAAGTGCTGGGCCTGTCGAAGGTCGCGCGTATCGTCGATATGTATGCCCGCCGCCTGCAGATCCAGGAAAACCTCAGCCGCCAGATCGCCGATGCGGTCCAGCAGGTCACCGGCGCCCTGGGCGTTGCAGTGGTGATCGAGGCCAAGCACATGTGCATGATGATGCGCGGTGTGGAGAAGCAGAATTCGTCGATGATCACGTCGGTGATGCTGGGTGAGTTCCGCGAAAACGCGGCGACCCGCAGCGAGTTTCTCAGCCTGATCAAGTAATACGCGGCACCTGGAAAAACCGGCGTTCATCGCCGGTTTTTTTTCGCCTGTGAAAAATCAGGTAAGCTGCGCCCCCTTAAGTCTAGGGCAAGAGGTTTCAGCCATGTTCGTCAAAGCACTTCGAGTGGGCCTCGGCCACGTCATCATCGCCGGCGACTTCCTGACCCGTCCGCGCAAAAAGCAGCGCCCTGCCGAACAACAGGCGCAGGTGAACGCAGCGGCCAAGGACCTGACCCTGTATCAATTCCACGCCTGCCCGTTCTGCGTGAAGACCCGCCGC